>CALSAF010000016.1:0-44187 GCA_943372805.1 Rhizobium sp. Q54 | reverse complement strand
TGCGCGAAATAGGCCATCGGCGTGACAGCGAGGCCGATATCATGAACCTTGCAGCCGGCAGCCATCAGACCGGTCATCAGGGCGTATTTGATGGAAGCCGAATAGCCGCGAAAATCGTGACCAGTGACGATCTCCTGTTTCTGGCCGAGTTCAGCAATCAGCGCGCCGAGCCCCATGCCCAGCGCCTGGACGCCCATCAGGTTGATTTCCTTGCCGAACAGCCAGCGCGCGTCATATTCGCGAAAGCCGGTGGCCTTCACCATCGGCTCGGACTCGTAGGCATAGGTATTGGGCACGAGCAAAGGTTTGGGCTTGGGAAGCATGTTCATCCTAGTGAGAAGCGTAGCTGTAAGGAGCTAAGGCACTGCCAAAATAAAGCGCTATTTACGCTTATAGTCGTCCTCAATGCGAACGATATCATCCTCGCCGAGATAGCTGCCGGTCTGAACTTCGATCAGTTCGAGCGGAATCTTGCCGGGATTTTCCAGACGGTGCGTGACGCCGATCGGAATGTAGATCGACTCATTTTCCTGCATCACCTTGATCGTGTCGTTCAGCGTCACCTGGGCAGTGCCGCGTACGATGATCCAGTGTTCGGAGCGATGATGATGCATCTGCAGAGACATTCGCTCACCGGCTTTAACCACCAGGCGCTTGACCTGATATCGCTCGCCAGTCTCTAACGCCTGCACTGCCCCCCACGGACGATGGGTCGTGAGATGGTCCGCGGTGACGCTTGGCGCAACTATCTTGAGCTTCGCCACGAGCCGCTTGAGATTGTTGGCGTCTTTCTGCCGCGACACCAGCACGGCGTCCTGCGTGGCCACCACCACGAGATCATCGACACCTTCCAACGCGACCACTGGCCCGTCACTGGCGACATTGCAGTTGCGGCTGTCCTCGAAGACGGCGAGCCCCTGTGAGGCATTGCCCTGTGCATCCTTTTCCGACAACTCCCACACCGCGAGCCAGGAGCCGACATCCGACCAGCCACAGGACACAGGCACCACTGCTGCCTTAGTCGTCTTCTCCATCACGGCATAATCCACCGAAATCGCTCGCGCCCGTTTGAAAGCTTCGGCGTCGAGGGTGAAGAAGCCGAGATCCCGGCCGGCTTGCGCCACGGCGGTCGAGATTGTCGCGACGCTGTCCGGATCAACGCCGCGATATTCATCAAGCAGCGCCGATGCGCGGAACATGAAGTTACCGCTATTCCAGAGATAGCCGGCTTCGACATAGCGCGTCGCTGTCGGCAAATCCGGCTTTTCAACGAATTTAGCGACACGCCTCACTTCGCCGGACAGTCCATCGCCGGGCGAAATATAGCCGTATTCCACGGCCGGCCGTTCCGGCCTGACACCAAAAGTTACGATATGACCATTGTCGGCCTCGACAAGGCCGGCCCGGCAAGCCGCGACAAACGCCGGGATATCACGCACTACATGATCCGCAGCCAGCGCCAGCACGACCGCCTCGGGATCGCGCGTCATTGCAAAGGCAGCGCCTGCAGCGATCGCCGGGCCGGAATCGCGGCGCGCAGGTTCGAGCAGGATGTCGGCCTCGTATCCGATCTCGGCCAGCTGCTCGCGCACCATGAACCGATAGGCCTCGCTGGTAATGACGATGGGACGATCGAAGTGCCCGGGATCGGCGACCCGTAGGATAGAGTCCTGAAATGTTGAGCGTGGGCCGATCAGTGGTAAAAACTGCTTCGGTCGCCCCTCGCGAGAGGACGGCCACAAGCGAGTTCCGGCGCCGCCGCACATGACCAGGGGAATGATGCGCTTGTTTCGTTCAAGGACTATTGTCAAGTATCACCGTTTGTGTCAGCTAACCGAATTGCTATCCTCCCCTTTGCAACCCTCAGTCAAGCTTGTCCAGCTGCTGTCCGTGTGTTTGCGAGATACTGCAGCGGACATGAGGTAGCCTTAACTCTGGTCGCCCCTGACCAAGGTCGCCCCGACCCTTGCCGTCCGGCGCGCTTGATATCATCTAAATTACCCCGCAGAATACAACCAACCAAAAGTGGCGGACACCCAAAGTCTGCTCGGGGTCAAAGGGAAGAAACAATGTCCGATTCTATCGACGTTAAGTCGATCGGCGCCGCAGCCGCGCTTGCGGTCGTTCTAGCTGCCACCCCCATTCTCTCGTCCGCAAAAGCATGGGAGCCCACCAAGCCCATCGAAATCGTGGTAGCTGCCGGCGCCGGTGGCGCGTCCGACCAGATGGCGCGGATGATGCAAGCCGCGATCCAGAAGAACAATCTTGCCAGGGTGCCGGTGGTGGTGTCGCTGAAGGGGGCGGCCTCCGGCGGCGAAGCGCTGATCTATATGAAGTCGAGCGATGGCGATCCCAGCAAGGTGCTGATCGCCTATTCACTGATCTACATGCTGCCGCTTTCCGCAAAAATCCCGTTCAACTGGCGCGACCTGACGCCGGTATCGGTGGTGGCGATGGACCAGTTCGTGCTGTGGGACAATGCCAAGGGCCCGAAGACGGTGAAGGAATTCGTCGAGGCCGCAAAGGCCGCGTCATCGCCCTTCAAGATGGGCGGCACCGGCTCGAAGCGTGAGGACCACGTGCTCACGGTGTTCATGGAAAAGCGAACCGGCGCCAAGTTCTCCTATCTGCCCTACAAGTCCGGCGGCGAAGCAGCGACGCAACTGGTCGGCGAACACAGTGAAGCCAACGTCAACAATCCATCCGAGAATCTCGAAGTCTGGCGCGCCGGTCAGGTGCGGGCACTGTGCGTGTTCGACAAGGAGCGCATCTCCTACAAGACCAAGGTGACCGAGACGCAGTCGTGGAACGACATCCCGACCTGCAAGGAGGAGGGGCTCGACGTGCAGTATCTGATGCTGCGCGCGCTGTTCCTGCCCGGTAAGGTGACCAAAGAGCAGCAGGCCTTCTATGTCGATCTCGCCGAAAAGGTGACCAAGACGCCTGAATACAAGGACTACATGGAGAAGCAGGCGCTGAAACCGGTGTTTCTCAAGGGCGAGGACATGACCAAGTTCCTCGAAGAGGACGACGCGCTGAATAAGTCGCTGATGACCGAAGCGGGCTTCGTCGCGAAGTAAGCCTCTGACTGTCATGCCCCGCGTAAGCGGGGCATCCAGTAGACGCTGGCGCAGTTTTCATAACTGGCATAGCAGTTTACTGGATCACCCGCTTTCGCGGGTGATGACATGTTTTGTGGCGCATGGTTCGTGTGCCTCTTCCAATCCATAGAAGCTTGCTCATGTCCAATACCGATCTCGAAATCGTCGTCGAAGACCCCACCGCGCCCGACGACGCGTCGCCATCTGTCGTCAGCCGTCGCACCGTCGAGATTGTCGTCTCGCTGATGCTGCTCGCGCTGGCCGTGGTGCTCGCTCACGACAACTGGCAAACCGGAATCGAATGGGATTCCACCGGCCCGCAGCCCGGCTATTTCCCGTTCTATCTCTCGGTTATCCTGGGCGGCGCCAGCCTGTACGGCATGGTCACGGCGCTGCTCTCGAACGATGCCGGGACCGAGACCTTCGTGACCCGCGCGCAATTGCGGCGCGTGATGCTGGTCTTCGTGCCGACGGCGCTGTTCTGCCTTGCCACCCAGTTTCTCGGCATTTACGTGGCCAGTTTGGTGCTGATCGCTGGCTTCATGCGTTTCGTCGGCAAGATTGCGTGGTGGAAATCGCTGCTGACTGCCGTTGTTTTCACCGCCGTCATGTTCGTGACCTTCGATGTCGCCTTCGACGTGATCATGCCGAAAGGTCCGCTCGAGCGGGCTTTGGGGCGATAGGAGTCCGATATGGAAGCTCTCGGTCTCCTGATGCACGGCTTTGCCGTTTTGCTCACCTGGAAGATCCTGGCTCTGATGCTGTTCGGCCTCGTGCTCGGCATCTTCGTCGGAGTGCTGCCC
Organism: Rhizobium sp. Q54; assembly: GCA_943372805.1. Taxonomy (GTDB): domain Bacteria; phylum Pseudomonadota; class Alphaproteobacteria; order Rhizobiales; family Rhizobiaceae; genus Allorhizobium. The sequence goes on along the minus strand of CALSAF010000016.1, from coordinate 40,283 downwards.
GGTCTCGGCGGCCCTAACGGCGTGGCCATTCTGCTGCCGCTGACCTTCTCGATGGATCCGACCTCGGCCATCGTGATGCTGTCCTGCATCTATTGGGGCGCGCTGTTCGGCGGCGCCATCACCTCGATCCTGTTCAACATTCCCGGCGAAGCGTGGTCGGTGGCGACTACCTTCGACGGCTATCCGATGGCGCAGCAGGGCAGGGCCGCGGAAGCACTGACGGCGGCGTTCACGTCGTCCTTCATCGGCTCGCTGGTCGCCGTGATGCTGATCACCTTCCTGGCGCCGATGATCTCGACCTTCGCGTTGAAATTCGGGCCACCGGAATTCTTCGCGGTCTATCTCCTGACCTTCTGCTCCTTCGTCGGCCTCGGCCGTGAAGCCAAACACAAGACGGTCATTTCCATGGCGCTCGGCCTACTGATCGCAGGCATCGGCATGGACACGGTGTCCGGCAATCTGCGCATGACCTTCGGCTCGCCGGATCTCTTGCGCGGAATCAACTTCCTGGTCGCCGTCATCGGCCTGTTCGGCATCAGCGAAATCCTGCTGACCATGGAGGAGCGCCTGGCGCTACGCGGCCACGCCGCCAAAATAAGCCTGCGGGTGATCTGGCAGGTCTGGACCGATCTGCCACGTTACTGGGCGACCTTGCTGCGTTCCTCGGTGATCGGCTGCTGGCTCGGCATCACCCCAGGCGGCGCCATCGCGGCCTCCTTCATGGGGTACAATCTCGCCAAGCGTTTCTCGAAAGATCCGGAAAGCTTCGGCAAAGGCCGAATCGAGGGCGTTTTTGCCCCGGAAACCGCCGCCCATGCCTCCGGCACCGCAGCATTGCTGCCAATGCTGGCTCTCGGAATCCCCGGTTCCGGCACGGCGGCCATCCTCCTCGGTGGCCTGATGGTCTGGGGCCTCAACCCCGGCCCGCTGCTGTTCGTTGAGCACAAGGACTTTGTGTGGGGCCTGATCGCCTCCATGTATCTCGGCAATGTCGTCGGCCTCGTCCTGGTGCTCTCGACCGTACCCATCTTCGCCTCGATCCTGCGCGTGCCGTTCGCCGCCGTGGCGCCGATGATCGTCGTCTCCTGCGCTATCGGCGCCTATGCGATCCAGAACGCCATGTTCGACATCTGGCTGATGCTGGGCTTCGGCGTGGTCGGTTATGTCTTCAAGAAAATCGGCATCCCGCTGGCCCCGTTTACGTTGGCATTGGTGCTGGGCAGCAGGGCTGAGGATGCTTTTCGGCTTGCGATGATCGGCTCCGGCGGCAGCGTCGGCGTATTCTGGTCCAACGCGCTGGTGGGGACGATCACCACGCTGGCGATCACACTGCTGTTCTGGCCGGCGATCGACAAACTGTTCAGCGCCGGAGGACTTATGCTACAGTCGGTGAGACAAAGTTGAGGATGTACCCAGATTCTGCGCCTAGCCCCGTTTACGGAGCCGCAAAGCTGACTAGCGAGCGAAGGCTGTGATCGACTTGAAAATGAATTCTGCTGAAACTCCGCCCGCCGTCGCGTTGCGAACAACGAGCATGGCGAGGCGCGAAACCTTGTCTTCGGAGATTGTAAGGAAAGATGGAGGCTCACCAGTTTTGCAAACGGTTTCATCGATGAAGGTCGAACCGTCTTCCTGAATGGCGCCAATCCCGATCGAGCCCGACAGGATATCGATCTCGAAATCGATCACTAGTCCCGTCTCACAGGCGCGGACAGCCTTCGGGATTCTGAAAACTATAGAGTAAGACCATTGAATGCCGGATGAGACACATATGATCCGATCGGCCTCGCGCACAATGCGATCTACATTTTGGGCTTCACCTGCCCAGAGGGGAATGTTCCAAAACGGGGTACTTGTGTTTGTCATGCGAAGAGCGCGTTTGCTTATCCTATTTTTAGAAGCTCTATAAGAAGTCGCCGCCGCGCTCAACAGCTAGATCCATTTAGGCTGAAGCGTATTGTGAGTTTCTCAGATAGCTGGCGCATTCGTGTGGCGGAAAGTGTCAGAAGAGCATTGCGATGCGGCGCTATGTTGCCACGACGAAGCGTTGGCAGCTTTGCGCAGCAACGTTAACGCTTGGCGAAGACCTGTTCAATCGGTTTTAGATTGGGGCTGCAGGACGGGAGGAGCAGCAGATGCGCGCCTCTCGTGCGGATTGCGCGGCGCACGTTCATTCCTTGATCACTTTCCAGATTGTGCATGACGACGACGTCGCCGGGCAATAGCGTCAGAACCATCATTTGCTCGACCCAGGCCAGGAAGCTTCACCGTCAAGCGGTCCCTCGAGCATCGGCGGCGCGTCTACGCGATCATGGCGCAAGGCTGGGAGGAAGGTCAGTCTACCAGTGACCGTGCGGCACTTTTGCAAGCAACTTCTCTACGCAGGGCCATCAGCCGCGTAGGGGCGTCAGATTGGTCTTGACCCAGGTTACGTCAATGAGACCAGCCGCGCGGGATTGATGTCCCCTGATGGGCTATCCACGGCAAATGCTGGCGCGCCATGTCAGGCCGGTCTATTTCTACGAACATCACGCGCAACAGGCAGTGCTGCAGCCAAAGCCGGTTTGCAAACGAGGCCCTCTCGCTGACGGCCAGCGCGAATGCTCGTGGACGCCTGGGAGCGGTCCCCGAGCTCGCACTGCGGGCCTTCGCGGCAGAGTTGCTCTAACGCCGTGTGATGACGAATTACGGCTCAGTGTGGCGCACAGTTCGGGAACTCCGGCTACCGAATTAATGAGCCGTCGCAAGCAGCCGATCGTTGCGGGCCGGAGGCGATGCTCTCGCTAGAATTGTTGGCGATGATCGCGCGTGAAATTCACACTTCGCCCGAGTTGTATTGAAGGTGCTTCGATGAGTTTCAGCGAGAGCCATGCGATCGGAATGGTGGCGGCGATAATTAAGATCGAGACTGGAAATCCAATTTCCAGCTGTCGCATCACCGCCCAAGCTTGGCTCCGAAAATAATGACAGATGACCTCCAGAAAAACAACATTGAAAAGATACAGGCTGTAGCTGATCTGGCCTAGAAAGACAGATACTGGGCTTTCTAAAAACGATCCAAGACTAGCGCCGTTGCCATAGTAGAGCACGGCGACCAGAAACGCCGCAAGAACATGCTGTAACGTCGACTTGAAAATGATAACCCCGAGCAATGCAACGATCCAGCTCCATTTGGGTAGCCGACCGATCAGCCATTGACACGCTGTCGTAGGAATGAGAGCGCCAAGTGCGAAGCATATCCAAAACTGTTTAAAGTAAACCATGTAAGGTTCCAGCCAAGCTGCTTTGAAGAATATCGCTAGGCCGACGCAGACCGCGAAAAGGACCCATTCGCCGCCGACTCGATAGCCGAGGAATGCCAGCAGAAGAAAGGACGCAGCAATGAATTCCACATTCAACGTCCACGTCGCGCCGTTGACCGTGATCTCGTACAGCGCCGCATTGCGTAGAAAACTGCCGAGAGTGACGGGAATTCCTGCGACCGGAAAAACGATAGCACAGACGACGAGGCAAGCGAACAGAGCTGGGTAGATCCGGAGGAAGCGGCGTATCTGGAACTCTCTCGCCAGCGGAATGAAGCGTCCGTTGTTGTGACGTAGGCTATTGAACAATACCGCACCGCTCAGCACGAAGAAATGACGGCAGCGGTTTCGCCAATGAAAAGCTTGAGCATGACCTTCGTGACGCGACCATAAGTGTTGTCGATCTTCGAAAAATCTTCGTAGAGGATCCGGGTGATTTGACTTGGATCGATGCCCAAAATCGTATGAAAGACCACGACGACCAGCGCGGCATAGCCTCTGAGGCCGTCTAGTTGCTGGTTCCGGCCAGCAGCGGCGGCTCGACAATTCGCTTGCATCTAGGAGGGGCTCGGCCGGATATAGTTGGGTTGATTATTAGACCAAATTCTACTTGCGAGACCGATGTGTCAAATCGCGAATTCCGAGCCGGAACGTTGGTGAAAATGCAAAGTGTTGTTATTGGTGCCAGAGGCGGCGTTGGGGGACATATCCTCGATCAACTGTTGGCGTCAGACGAAACGCCGCTCGCTCTATCCCGATTGCCGGTAGCAAATGATCCACGTAACGTTCGCTGGATCCGTGGCGACTTGACCAATCCATCCAGTCTCAATCTTCCGGAGATTTCCACGGTTTATTGCACGGCGCATGCCGGTTCGCTGGCGCGATCGCTGCCGTATCTCGCAGGGCGCGGGATGCGACGTATCGTTCTATTTACGTCGTCAAGCATCATGACAAAGATCGACTCCGAAGTCGATTACGAGCGTGAAGGCCTTCAAAGCCTTGCTATAGGCGAGGCGGAGGTGATCGCTTTGTGCAACGAACGCGGAATTGCTTGGACAGTGCTTCGGCCTACGATTATTTATGATGAAGGTCGCGACGTGAATATCTCGCGGCTGGCCAGGCTTGTCATCAAGTACGGCATGCTGCCGCTAGCGGGACCGGGCAACGGCTTGCGCCAACCCGTCCATGCAGCGGATCTGGCGACGGGAGCAATACAGGCTGCTCGCAGCGAGGCCGCGCATAATAAGATCTATTTTCTACCCGGCGCGGACAAGATTAGCTATCGCGAGATGGTCGGCCGGATTTTCGACAGTCTGGGCAAGCCCCGACGGATCATTCCGCTGCCGCCGATCTTGTGGAAGCTGGCTTTCTTTCTGATGCGACGATGGTTGCCGAATGCGAATGTTGCGATGGGGATGCGCATGTCCAAAGATATGGTGTTCGACGCATCGCCAGCGCGCCAAGATTTTGGATGGAGCCCGCGCGTTTTCCGGCCAAGGTTCCCGCCTGAGTGAGCGGTGTCAGCGAATATTGGTCGAGCCAGTTCCGACGACGGTCAGAAGTCTTCGTTGAACGTCTTGTAGGCATCGTTCATCTCATCGACCGTTCCAACTCCGCGTACCTGACCTTTGTCCATCCAGATCGCTTTGTTGCACCAGCGTTTGCAGATGTCGGGGCTGTGAGAGGCGAGCACAAGAACATTCGCGCTTTCGACGAAGGATTCGATGCGGTTCTGTGCCTTCAAAATAAAGCCAGCGTCGCCTGCGACGATCCACTCATCCATGAGAAGGATCTCGGGCGAAAAGCAAGTAGCGACCGCGAAGGTCAGGCGGGTCATCATTCCAGATGAATAGGTGCGGACGGGGATATCGAGATAGTCGCCGAGCTCGGTGAACTCGACGATGTCCGCGATGCGCTCTTCGATCTCTTGCGCCGTCAAACCAAGAATAAGGCCGCGGAGCCGGATATTGTCGTAGCCACTGATTTCGCCGTCGATGCCGAGGCTGATGTCGAACATCGGCGAAATACGACCCTTGGTGCGTACCACGCCAGCGATGGGTTCGTAGATGCCGGCCATGACGCGCAACAGCGTCGTCTTGCCGGCACCATTTGAGCCGATCAATGCTACGCGGTCGCCCGCCTTGATACTGAAGGAGATGTTGCGCAGCGCCTGTACCGTGATTCTTTGATTGGCGTCATTCGCCAACTGTCCGCCGGATCCGCGGAAGAGCAGGCTCTTCTTCAGCGACCGTGAGCCGCCGTGATAGATTGGAAAGGAAACACTAACATTGTCGAGAGACAGTAGAGTATCCTGGTTCATGGTCATTTCGCCGATGCGCATGGCTGTTAGACCCAATACGAGATGCGTGAGCGGAAGCGAGTGAAGAATGTGCCCGCTACGACAAGGTTGATCACCGTGATTAGGATCACAGCGATGTAGTTTTTCATTGAAGGCATTGTTCCTAACAGAGGAGCACGCACAATCTCGATGAGATGGAAGAACGGGTTGAAGTCCGCAATCCAGGCACGGTTTTTCAGCAGTTCCGGCTTCCAGAAGATTGGTGTGATGAAGAATACGATCTGCACCATCGAATTGATCAACTGTGGAATATCGCGAAAACGAGCTGACAGCATGCCGATCAGCAATGTCGCAACTGCGCCATTTAGAACAACCAGAAAAAGTCCTGGGATCGCCAGCAGCATGACCGCACCGGGCCACATCTCGAAATAGATTAGAATACCAAAATAGATCACGAAGTTATGGGCGAAGATAACCAATTTGCTCCAGGTCGAACGATACGCGTAGACCGTATAGGGAAGTCTGATCTGTTTGATGTAGGATTCTGCTCCCGTATAGAGCGCGCCACCTTCGGTTAAGAAACTGGACAGAAAGGTCCAGACAAGCAGACCAACACATAGGAAGGGCAAGAATTCATGGATCGGCATCTTGAAGAGCTCGGCATAGACGACGCCGAGCGCGACAACCATGATCGCCATGCTGGCGGTGAGCCAGAACGGCCCAAGCAGGGATCGCCGATAACGCTGCAGGATATCGTTCCACCCTAAACGGACCCAGAGGCGCCACATGCGGAGGCCGGACACGACGTCGGCGATCGCCATTGATGACGCGTTGTCCCTGCCGCTATATCTAGCGAACTGTCGGGTGAAATCTTTTGTGATCTTGGCGGGCTGTGACATCTGCTCGAGATACCTGATCTAAATCAATTCGCCGAACGGCGTCGCTGGATGACGTCGACATAGATTGCTTTCATGCGCGACTGGAAGCGTTCGCGGCTATATTCGTCCTGTACGCGCTTACGGCCGGCATCGCCGAGTCGGCTGCCCGTTGCAGGATCGTTGAGTATTCTCTCGATCGCCGATTTGAGGGCTGGCACATCGTTTACGGGAACGGTGATTGCTTCGCGGTTATTTCGCGCGATGTGTGGGACAGCTGTCGGAAGCGCCGTATTGACGATCGGAAGACCTGCCGCCATTGCTTCGAGTTGTGCGATACCAAACGCTTCCGCAGATGTGACAGATGGAAACGCGAACAGGCGGGCTGCGTGGAGATAGGATTTTATCTCGCTTCGGGAAATTCGTCCAACGAGCTTGACGCGATCGGTAACGCCCAGTTCGCGTGACAGCTCTTCCAACTCCCTTTTTAACTCGCCTTCGCCGATCAGGACCAATTGTGCATCGATGTCCTTGATCGCGGTGATGAGGTGCCGGTAGCCTTTATAGGGCACGAGGCGGCCAGTGCTGACGATGAGACGAGGGTAGCTCTTCCGCAATTCGTGAACGCAAGCGCTCTCTTCGGCGGAGCACGTCGACCAGTAGTCGATTTCGGTGCAGTAGGGGACGATGGCCCATTTGTCGCGGAACTGAGCCAGAAAGGGAGAGTGCTCTGCTGTGGCTTCGTGGCTGACGATAATCTTGTCGGCACGGCGCAGCGCCGCATTGATTGCAGGCGTGACCAGCTTTCCCAACAGCGAAAAGCCGACGATGTCCGCGTGCCAATAAACGACCAGCCCGACTTTTGACGGGAGCTGTGCAGCGGCCAGATCCGACAGCGGGAATGGAGCGTGATGCACGACAACGTCCGCTGACAAGGCGCGTTGCAGCATCCTGATCGGGAAGGTCGGCGCGATTGGCATCGAGAACAGGGTGCCGAGCGACGTAACGGCTTCGACGTCCACACCATCATGTCGATAGTTCCGCGCGAGGCCCTGCCGCCGCGCGACGAGGATCGAATTATCAATCCCGATCGCCGACATCCTGCCGAGCTCAGCCATCACAAATGGAATTCCACCATCCACTTCCGGTCTGTAGACTTTGTAGCTGTGCAGAATCTTCATCGAGCTGGCTTTACGGAAGCCGCAGGTTTGTCCTCCTGCAGCATCTTGATTGCAATAGCGGGAGGCCGCTTCCGCGTCACGCTTAACGGTTGAAGTAGCGGAAACCGTGCGTTTTCACGAGTTCGTCGCGCTTGGCGAGTTTCAGGTCTTCCGTCATCATCTCGGTGACGAGTTCCTGGAACGTCGTCTTCGGATGCCAGCCCAGCTTCTGCTTGGCCTTCGAAGCGTCACCCAAGAGAGTCGCGACTTCGGTCGGGCGGAAGTAGCGCGGGTCGACGGCAACGATGCACTTGCCAGTGGCGGCGTCGTAGCCTTTCTCCTCGACTTCGTTGCCTTCCCAACGAATCTTCATGTCGATCGCTTCCGCCGCGTAATTGACGAAGTCACGGACAGAATGCTGCACGCCGGTGGCGATGACGAAATCCTCGGCTTCCTGCTGCTGAAGCATCAACCATTGCATTTCGACGTAATCGCGCGCGTGACCCCAGTCACGCTTGGCATCGAGATTGCCGAGATACAGGCGCTCCTGATGCCCGAGATGGATACGGGCCAGTGCACGCGTGATCTTGCGAGTGACGAAGGTTTCGCCGCGCAATGGAGACTCGTGGTTAAACAGGATGCCGTTGCAGGCGTAGATGCCGTAGGCTTCGCGATAATTTACGGTGGTCCAGTATGCGTAAAGCTTGGCGATCGCATAGGGCGAACGCGGATAGAACGGCGTCGTTTCCTTCTGGGGAATCTCTTGGACGAGGCCGTAAAGCTCTGACGTCGAGGCCTGGTAGAAGCGGGTCTTTTTCTCGAGCTTGAGGATACGGATCGCTTCAAGGATTCGGAGAGCGCCGAGCGCGTCGGAATTAGCAGTGTATTCCGGTTCCTCGAACGACACGGCAACGTGGCTCTGTGCCGCGAGATTGTAGATCTCGTCGGGCTGTACCTCGTTGACGATCCGGACCATCGCGGATGAATCGGTCAGATCGCCATAATGCAGAGTGAGATTGAATTTCTGCTCATGCGGATCGAGGTAGAGGTGGTCGATGCGGTCGGTGTTGAACAATGACGCACGGCGCTTGATGCCGTGCACCTCATACCCCTTCGACAGCAGGAGCTCCGCGAGATAGGCGCCGTCCTGGCCCGTGATGCCGGTGATCAATGCGGTTTTAGAAGACATGATGCGAGCCGCTCTGGTATGGAATATCGAAAGTCGGGACAATGGTCCGGGGCGCGCTCGTCGCGGCCCTATGGATAGAGATTTGCCAGTCAATTCAAGCGTTTTGATCGCGGCAGCGAAGGCCTTAGCATGGGCCCCGGATGCCGCGCAATCCTCGTGTTTTTGGCTATGGGCATATGCCCGTGGCAAATAAAAGGGTAAGGCTTGCCGGCCGCTTCAGATTTGCCTCAATCGTGGCGATCGGCATTTTCGTCAATGAAACTAGAGAGATCGATGTTGTCGCAGCTCAGGTCCACTTACAGCGGCCGCAAGGTGCTTGTAACCGGCCATACCGGTTTCAAAGGAGGGTGGCTCTCGAGCTGGCTTCATTTGCTGGGCGCAAATGTCCATGGTCTGGCGCTTGCTCCGGACGCCGAGCCTAGCTTTTTTGAGGCTGGACATGTATCTGAACTTGTTACGTCCAGAATTGCGGACATCCGGGATCCCATTTTGGTCTTGGAAGCTATCAAGGCGTGTGAGCCGGAGATTGTATTTCATCTCGCAGCCCAGCCTCTCGTTCGTCAGTCCTATCGCGATCCTATCGGAACATTTGCGACGAATGTTGTCGGTACGGCGGCAGTGCTTGAGGCCTGCAGGCAGTCCTCTTCCGTCAAGGCGGTCGTCTGCGTGACGACCGACAAGGTTTACCTCAATTTGGAGGAGAATCGTCCTTTCAATGAGGGCGATCGTCTCGGCGGGCTCGATCCCTACAGCGCTAGCAAGGCATGTTCTGAGCTGGTTGCGCTTGTTTATCAGCGCAATTTCCGACGGGGCGACCGGCTGCCCCTCATCGCAACAGCGCGTGGAGGCAATGTAGTTGGCGGTGGCGACTGGTGCGCGGACCGAATCGTTCCCGATATTGTTCGCGCTTTGGCTGCCGGGCGTCCCCTGAAGCTTCGCAATCCCGCCGCGGTCAGGCCGTGGCAGCACGTTCTCGAACTGTGCGAAGGCTATCTGGAACTCGGTGCTCGCTTGTTCGCGGGCGAAGATGACATCGCCGACGCCTGGAACATCGGGCCGGCGGCCGAAAGCACCCTCAGCGTAGGGGAATTGGTGGAACTTATTCTTTCACTGTGGGCGGTTCCGAACCACCCTGTGGAAATGGAGTTAGCTGTGCTGCACGAAGCGCAGTTACTACGTTTGGACACGTCGAAGTCTCTAGCGCGCTTAAACTGGAGGCCGCGCCTGTCAGTGCGTGAGACGCTTTCCTGGACGGTTGATTGGTATCGAAACTACTACGCCGCCCCGGAACGCGCGCAAGCCGCGACGTTTGCCGAGATCAGGTCGTTTCAGCAGCGAATGGCGCAGACAAGTTGACCGGTCCGACGACAGTCTTGATGACAGGGGCGACGGGCTTCATCGGTCGTCATCTGGCCAGAAACCTTGCAGGCCGAGGCTGGATCGTCACGTCGATGCAGCGTTCTGGCGAGGAGGTCGATGGGATTGGCGAGACGATCGCCGTCCCGGAATTCGCTCCAGCGGCAATCGCCGTTGCGCTGTCCGGACGTCGCTTCCAGTTCATTTTTCATCTTGCCGGTTACGGTGTGAAGCCGAATGAGCGCGACATCGATACGATGTTCGACGTTAATGTGAATGCTACGCGTGCCGTCGTGAGGCAGTCGAGACTTTGCGGTGCTGAAGCGGTAGTTATTGCCGGCAGTGGCGCAGAATATGATTTCACGCACACCGACGCTCCTGTGTCGGAGGATCGTGCACTCCAGTTCCGGTCGCTGTACGGCGCGTCCAAGGCAGCAGGCAGCCTTGCTGCGCTGGCGACGGCCAGCGCGATGAGTCTGCCGCTCGTGGTGGCGCGCCTTTTCGGTGTCTTCGGTGCAGGTGAGGCGCCTCATCGTCTATTGCCTAGTTTGATCACCTCGCTGAGCAAGAGCGAGCGGGTGGGGTTATCCCCGGGATTACAACGCCGCGATGCCCTGTATGTTCAGGATGCGGTCGATGCGCTCGTTGCGATTGCTCTTCGGATCCGGCGCGATCCGCAGCAAGTTGCCGTAAACGTCTGTTCGGGCGAGGCGCCAACGGTGCGGGAGTTTGCAGAAGCCGTCGCGGATGCCATGGGGACGCCCCGTTCACTACTGGGATTTGGCGACATCGCAGCACGGCCAGATGACGTTCCCTGCTTTGCAGGACGTTCCGATCAGCTGTATCGCCTCACCGGGTGGAAGCCGTCGTATACGCTGTCAGGCGGTATCCGCGCGGCAGTCGATGACATGAAAGCAAGAGCATAACCATGAGCGGTGTGGATGAAAAACAGCGCCGACGCCTGATCTCGATCTCGGTCCCCGTTTTGAACGAAGAGGGAAACATCGATCAATTGATGACGCGGCTGCAGGGCGTCGCTCGCGATAATCCAGCATACGGCTTCGAGTTCGTAGTGACCGACAATGCGAGCACGGACGACACCTTCGCGAAGCTCGCCGCGCATGCGGCGACGGAGCCGCGCCTGAGGGTTTTCAAGTTCTCGCGCAATTTCGGCTTCCAGCGATCAATCCTTTTCAATCTGCTGCAGACGCGCGGCGATGCCGCCGTCCAGGTCGATGCCGATCTGCAGGATCCGCCGGAGCTCATCACAGAGTTTCTCGCGAAATGGGAGCAGGGTTTCAAGGTCGTCTATGGGATTCGTCGCAAGCGCCAAGAGAATGTCGCGCTGCTATGGGCGAGGAAGCTTCATTACCGGCTGTTGAGCGTCCTCAGCGAGGTGGAAGTACCGGTCGATGCCGGTGACTTCCGGCTGACCGATCGTGCGGTCATTGAACAACTGCGGAGCTTCGAGGATCGATCGCCCTATATTCGCGGCATCATTGCGTCGATCGGCTACGCGCAGACAGGTATCGTTTACGATCGCGCCGAACGGATCGCTGGCAAAAGCAAGTTCAATTTCTTCAAGCTGCTGACGCTGTCCATCGACGGGGTTTGCAGTCAGTCCACCAAGCCTCTGCAATACATTACGATGTTCGGATTTGCGGTCTGCGGTATCTCGATCGTCCTTATGCTAGTGTATCTGATTGACTATCTGTTCAGTTCGTCGACGGATCAGCGTGGGTTCACGACACTTGTGCTGCTGGTGCTGGCATCGATAGGGTTGAACGCCGCTTTTGTCGGCTTGCTTGGCGAATATATCGGACGGATTTTCAATACGGTTCGCGGAGGGCCGGTGGCGATCGTGTCTGATCGAATCGAATCTCTCGCTAAGGCACCCGAGAACAACGGGGAGGCAGTATGAAATGAAGGCCGTTATTCTCGCAGGCGGATTGGGGACGAGGCTCTCCGAAGAAACAGATCTGCGGCCGAAGCCGCTCGTCGAAATTGGTGGTCGTCCGATCCTGTGGCACATCATGAAGATGTATGATGTGGCAGGGATCCGTGATTTCATCATCTGTGGCGGTCACAAGGCCTCGATGATCAAGCGCTACTTCGCAAACTACCGGCTTGAGGAGAACGATATAGAAGTCGATACCTTCACCGGAGAGATCCGGTATCTATCTTCGGGCGCATCTGAACGCTGGAAGGTCGCTGTGATCGATACCGGCCTGAACACGATGACAGGCGGGCGCCTCCAGAAAATACGCCACCTCGTCGAGGGCGGGCCATTCTGCGTCACCTATGGCGACGGCGTTTCCGACATCGATATCGGTGCGTTGATTGCGGCACATCAGGAACATGGCAGACTTGCTACCATTACCGCTGTGCCGAGCCCCGGCCGTTTTGGTATTCTCGACATCAATGCCGGGGGCGGGGTCGACGAGTTCCTCGAAAAGCCACATGCCGAAATGGGGTGGATCAATGGAGGCTTCTTCGTGTTGGAGCCTCGTGCGCTCGACTATGTCGAAGATGAAACAACGATCTGGGAGCGCGCTCCGCTGGAACGCCTCGCAAAGGATGGTCAGTTGTTTGCCCATCGTCACTCCGGCTTCTGGAAGCCAATGGACACACTGCGCGACAAGCGTGAGCTTGAACAATTGTGGGTGGACAATCCGCCGTGGAAGACTTGGGCTTAGGATATCACGATGAGCGCGCCTGAATTCGATCCCTACAGCAAAGATTACAAGTCGCTAGTCAACGATTCGCTGGCGTTTTCGGGATTTGATGTCGACTACTTTACGCGCGTCAAGGCCGAGTATCTGAAAGATATTCTGCAGGCAACGTTTAACCGCACCGAGGTCGATGTACTTGACCTTGGTTGCGGGATCGGAAATTACCACGCACTGCTTCGCCCATCGCTTCGTTCGCTTTCCGGCGTCGATGTGTCGAGCGAAAGCATCAAGATCGCTAAATCCCGCAATGCGGATGTCAGCTATAGCGATTTTGACGGAGTGACAATTCCGTTCGAGGCGGCATCGTTCGAGGTCGTGTTTGCCGTCTGCGTCTTCCATCATGTGCCGTTGAACGGACGACATCGATTGATCGAGGAAGCCCGGCGGGTTTTGCGTGCGGGTGGGATCATGGTGATCTTCGAGCACAATCCGATTAATCCCTTGACCATGCGGGTCGTCAATCGGTGCGTCTTCGACAAGGACGCCATTTTGCTGAAGAGCCGTGAGGCCGAGACCTTGTTGGCCGATGGAGGCTTTCGGGGCGTGCACTCGCGCTTCATTCTGACCGTCCCGTCGTTCAACAAGTTGACGCGTGTGCTCGATCAGGCTTTCGGACGACTGCCGGCTGGAGCTCAGTATTTTTCGATGGGGCGCGTTTGATGCGCGTATGGAGCAATGCGAGCCGGGCTGATCTTGGGCCGCTATTGATGCGGTATACTCTGTCGGGACTCATGAACGGCACTGTCTACGCAGTCGCATTTCTTTTGGTGCTGCATTTTCTTCACTTCCCAAGCTATGCTGCTTCTATCGTCGGGTATCTCGCCGGTGTGGCCGTCGGCTTCGTCCTGCATCGGAATTTTACGTTCCTTGCCGATGGCACATGGACGTGGCAGCTGGCAAAGTATTTGATCGCCCAGGCCGCGGTGATGTCGGTGATTTCTGGCCTCTCATATGTCGCCTCGACCGCGCTGGAATGGCCGACCTATGCGGTCATCGGTCTGGGTATTGCGGTCGCACCGGTCCTGACATTCGTTCTGCTGCACTACTGGGTGTTTCCACATAAAAACGGCTTGTTAGCCTGAGGATCTCGACGTGCCCGATCTGCGCAACATTCTTGCCGTGCCTCAAATCTATCAGGCGTTTCAGCAATTCGGCGGCTTCTTCGGCGCGCGGCTGAAGACAATTCAGTGCTATCTACCGATTCCGGAAGAAGCTCGGATCGTCGATGTCGGGTGTGGTCCGGGCTATCTCAGAAGTTTTCTACCGCTGTCATGTCGCTATTTCGGATTTGACACCGACGAGCGTTATATCGCTCGCGCGAAGGCGACGCAGCAGCCTCACGATCAGTATCGATGTCAGATATTCAACGAAGCAGCGGCCGCTGAAGTCGCGCCGGTCGATATCATCATGATGAACGGTCTTCTTCATCACCTAACTGACGATGAAGCGCGTCGCCTTCTTGCTGCGTCGGTTTCGGCGCTTAGCGATGGCGGTCGCATTTTTACCCTCGATGGATGTTACGTGCCAGGGCAAAGTCTGCTGCGAAAGAAGCTGCTGGATTGGGATCGGGGCCGCCATGTTCGAACCGAAAATCACTACAGATCGCTTTTCCCGGACACGGTTACGCTCTCGACACATGTAGACGAGCATCTGTCCTGGATCAGCTATTCGTTTTTGAGCATGGTTGCGATCAAGCGGCAATGAGGTCGAGAGCCGGGAGCTCGAAGGCATCAAGCTTGAGATTTTTGACCGGGTTTGTTTCCAGCTGCTGTTCTGGCCAACTCGAGCATGAGAACAAAATGACGACGGACAGATCTTTTTCATTGCCGCCGGCAAGCATTTTCAGCGCTTCCTTCCTGACGTTGGCGTTCTTCGCGCTTTGCCCGATTGTCGTGTTCGTTACAAATTCGGATGTTTTCGGTAATCGCGTCTCTGATATCGATACGTGGTTCTATTACGGACACTTCACACGTCTCGGCGAATATCGCAATGTCGAGGCGCTCATCGGGAATAACTACTATCAGACGCGGCTGCCGTATCTGATCCCCGGTTACATCATTTTTTCGGTGTTCTCGGAGCCATGGGCGAAGTTCATACTCGGCTATGTCAGCTATACCGTGACTACTGCGAGTTTTTACTATCTGGTCTCTGCTAATTTCGATCGTCAGAAGGCTACGTTGGTAACCGCGCTGTTCGCGACAGATGTTTTCTTCGTTCGCGGCTATGGCTGGAACTACGTCGATATCGGTGTGATCGCTTATTTCAGCATGGGAATGGCCGCGATCACTTGGGCCGGGCGCAGCGAAAGTGGACGGATTGCTAAGATGGCTCTGGCGGGCTTCGCATTCGCCTGCATGCTGTTCGTTCATTTCGGCGCTGTGATCCTGGCGATACCGGCGCTGGCTTATCTTTGGTATATCATGCCACAGGCGCGCTCGACGCGCGGGCTGCTTTTTCTAATTGGAGGACTGTTTCTTGGAGCGGTGATTGCCCAGCTCGTCTTTGGCGTCCTGAACAAGGTGATCTGGGGAAGCCGCTTTTTCTTCCTGGTCGAGCAGCTTGCTGTCGGTCGTGTTGAGCTGAAGACCAATCCGAGCTGGGAGTCCCCTTTTGCGCTTCTTAAGAATGGTCCTTGGGTGACGGTTCACTTCGGAATCTGGCTAGCGACGTTGACAGTACTGCTGATGGCTGCCGTCGGCAGGGTCAGGCTTGCGTCGCGCGAAGCCGTTTGGTTGTTGTCGGTCGTGTTGTTATATGCGGCTCTGTTTGCGATCGACGCAGCTGGGTGGTCTAACTTCACGATGCGGGAAGGTCTGCGCATGACGTTTTTCCTGACCGCAACTTATTTTTGCATCCCATTTTTGCTCGGCTCGATTTCCTCGCGGGTCGTTGTTCGCGGGGTCATTCTCCTGTCGCTCGTCGCTTTGGCTGCGAATGTGTGGATCCTACCGAACGAGCATCTAATTGACGGACGCATTCTCGCCATCGTTATTGCGTTGTCCCTTGTTCTCGGAAGCTATTTTCGACGCTCAGCCATCACCGCTGCAACGCTGACGATCGTCATCGCGGCACGCTTCTTTGTGTCATGGCCGTTCGCCCAGAACGACACGATCTATCAAGCGCATGCCCTGATACATTCGCTCTCGGCTGGAGACCTGCCGCGTTTCATTACCTCGGACAAGGATCCGCTTTATGGCTCGATCCTGGCCTGCATTGTCAGCACCTTCACCGAACGGGCCTGGTGGCTGCATGGTTTGAATTATCCGGATCTGCCATCACAATCGGCTTGGAATAAAGCGAAGGTCTTCGTACTCAGTTCAACCCTAACCAATCCCGCGGATATGCTTGAACATCTTGCTCCGAAGGTCGAGAAACTTGAACTGGTTGGATCCTTCAGGCTCGGAACGGGGAGTAAAGCCTTTACTGTCGCTCAATTTGAAGCGACGAACAGAATTAGCGTTGCCGCGCCCTTCACAAAATTCAAGCGAACCGAGCTGACAGTTCCGGCGGCGGCGCTCCCGTCGACCTTCGGCTCGGAGGTTATCGTAGGCGATCGGCGTAAAATCGAAAAACAGGCGGCTGCGGGATATCTGACTTTCGGGCCCTATGCGTCGATCGCAAAAGGGCGTTATCGTGTGGTCATCAAGCACGGTGAAGTTTCCGGGGGGCAGGAATGGGACGTCGTGGCGCCATTTCCTGGAGAGGGCTTTCGCGTGCTGGCAAAAGGTGTCTTCCTGGTAACTGATAAGGACGGCGCTCAGGTGGCCGTCGAGATCGACGTTCCCCAGGACGTTCTGAATCTGGAAGTCAGAACGCGATTTGCGGGACGGGGAGTTCTGGCGGTTGATGGGATCAGCATCGTTCCATTAGAATAGGTGCGCCGTGTTTTCGGTTGTCACGGCCGAAAGGTTATAGATTTGAACTCGAATTCTGATCGGAATGCCGGTTGAGCAAGACAGCATTGGTGACAGGCGCGTCCGGCCAAGACGGTAGCTATCTGATCGAGCTGCTGCGAGAGAAGGGCTACGTCGTTCACGCGCAGTCGCGGCGGCCGGAGGTCGGCGCGGACGCCGAAAGGATTCGTTGGCATGCCGGCGACATTGCCGAGAACGGGTTCTTGGCGCGTTTGATCGACACTGCGGCTCCGGACGAAATCTACAATCTTGCTGCGATTACGCGTCCGAATTTGTCGTGGCAGTATCCGGAGCAAACCGCTGTGCTTAATGCTTTGGTGCCGCAGCGTATTTGCCAGATACTTGCGGACGGCAGGTCGTCCTGCCGTTTGTTCCAGGCATCGACATCCGAAATGTTCGATGGTGTCAGCGAGCAGGCGCAGAGCGAGACCACACCGTTCAATCCGCAGTCGCCCTATGGTATCTCGAAAGCCTTCGCGCATTACACGGTCGGCGCTTTCCGGAAGCAGCGCGGACTACACGCATTCTGCGGGATCTTGTTCAATCATGAAAGCCCGCGCCGGCCGC
Organism: Rhizobium sp. Q54; assembly: GCA_943372805.1. Taxonomy (GTDB): domain Bacteria; phylum Pseudomonadota; class Alphaproteobacteria; order Rhizobiales; family Rhizobiaceae; genus Allorhizobium. The sequence continues at coordinate 22,889 of CALSAF010000016.1, read as the reverse complement.
TTGGATTCGTGTCGCAGAAGATCGCGCATGCCGTTGCGGCGATCTCTTTGGGAATGCAAGAGACTACCGAACTCGACGAGCGGGGGAGGCCAATCGTGTCCGGCGGCAAGCTCCATCTCGGCAACATCCATACCCGACGGGACTTTGGCTTTGCCGGCGATGTGGCGGAGGCTATGCATCTCATCGTGACGAGTGACCAGCCCGACGACTATGTGATCGGCACCGGCGAGAGTCGCTCTATTGCCGATTTCTGCCGTAGCGCCTTCCAGTATATTGGCCGTGACTGGGAGGAACACGTTGTTGTCGATGCCGCCCTAGCGCGGGCTGTCGATACGCCTTTTACCGAAGCTGACGTATCGAAGTTGAAGTCGCGGCTAGGATGGCAGCCGAAAGTCAGCTTCGAAGCGTTGGTCGAAATGATGGTTGCCGAAAGACGGCGCGTTCTTCGAGGCGCTTAGCCATTTTTCGGCTCCCGGCTTGCATGCAGGCCGCGCAGCAGCCCGTTCAACCTGCGTGCCAGAGTGGGCCACTGTCTCTGTGAAAGCCATGCGGAGGCATCATCCTGTTTCTGTCGCCGTGCCTGCGCGTCGCGTAGAAGACGCGCGATGTCCTGAACGATCAGATCCTGATCAAAGCCGCTGAACCTGAAGACAGCTCCGGCCAGTTCGTCGAAGATCGCTGCGGGCGTAACCGCGACTGGCGTGCCGCTGGCGAGCGCAATGCGCACAGCGCCGCTCGCAGATTCGTTGCTCTCGTCATAGGGAAGGACAAGCAGGTCGCAGTCGGCAAGCAAAGCGAGACTGTTGTTGTCCGGCTGGAACTCCGTGTTCCAATCGATGGCATCATCGACGCCGAGTGACTGCGCCAGCGCCTTGCACGCCTCAATCTCGCTCGTCGATATCGGAGAATCATATTCAGCATTGACAAGACGTAGACGGACGCGGGGCCATTCTTGCTGGAGATGCGGCAATGCCCGGATCAGTTTGGAAATTCCCTTGCCAGGCAGGAAGAAGCCATAGGAGCCGATGACAGGAGCATCGTCGCGGGACAGAGGTCGCGCCTCCACTGTCTTGAACCGAGGTGGAGCGCCGTGGGGGAAATGTGTGACATTAGCAAGGAGGCCGTAGTCTTTCAGACGATTGATGTCCGAAACCTGATGCACCAATACCCTGGTTGCACCGCGGAGAGCTTCGATGACAGAATGCCGGTCATTTTCCGGAAGCTGAGCCAATGTCGGAACGGAGTGCAATACCACGACAGTCTTGCGAACTTTCAACCGTGTGTCCCGAATCAAGAGGGCCAGATTGGTCCAGGAAATGAGGCCAGGCTGATGCTGTATCACCAGGACGTGCGGATCGTTGACGGCAATGCCGCGCGCCAATTGTGCCATGACTGCTTGATCGTCCATCAAACTCCAGGCCTTCACGATCTTGCCGTGCTCTGACTTGACGAGCTCGTCGGTGCGATCGTCGCTCAGAATGGTGACCTTGATGTTATCTGTGGTCCCCGGAGCCCTTAGGTCGGAGATTAGGAAGCGCGAATATTCGGCGACGCCGCATTTGACCTCCCAGGTTGACACCCATCCAACGCGCAGGCTGTCAGTTGATCCATGGGAAAGAAGATCGACGGTACCTTGCGTCAGACGATCAACCCAAGGTGTAGGAGCCAGCGCATGCGCGATATCTTTGGCGGCTTGGCGCACCTTGCGGTTTGACGCGCCCGCTTGATCAAGCCGATCCCGGTGCAGGTCCCGAAGTGCCTGGGTTAGATCCTCTACGTCAGGTTCGACCCAAAGCGAAGAGGCCTGCGTCACGTGGCTTTCGGATGGTGCAAAGCGGAAGTCGATTAATCTGCAATTGTCGGATGTTGTAAAATCCAGATGCCCGCCGTGGCCGGTAGTGATCAATGGTATTTGCGCTGCCATAGCTTCTGCAGCGGGCAGATTGAAGCCTTCTCCGCGGGTTGGAAGCACCATGGCATCGCATTGACGAAACAGTGCGAGCATCTCGTCGTCGTTATAGTCCTGCTCGATCACTTTAATCGCGCCGATGCCAGGATCTTTCGCCCGAAGATCCACAACCTGTTGCATCACCGTGTTGTGTGGGTTCTCAAATGTCTTGATCACCAGTTCCACATTGTCCTCCCGCCGGAACGCGCGGGCGAATGCCGCAATGAGGATGTCGACGCCTTTCCGCGGAAAACATGAGGAGACGTGCAGCAATGTGAAGGGCGCGTGATCAGAAACGTTTTCAGTTCTTTCCAACCCGATATTCCGATACCCGCTCAAATCGGGCGCGTAGCCAATATTGAGGATCGGGCGCCATACGCCAGAATCGATCAGAGTTTTCCGAACGAATTCCGTGGGCGCAAAGATAGCTTCGAAGCTTTCATTGAGCGACTGAACCATATGATCCGGCAGAAGGGACTCTTCCCAGAAAATCATCGCGAGCTGATGACCGGGAACATCCGCAACGTGAATAGGGTAGTGCTGGCTGATTACGAGCTGTGGCTCTGTCGGCGGTTTTCCGCGCGATATCAGAGATCCTAGCAGACTCTTCTGAGCCTTCGGTAGCTTGGCGGGATCGAAGTGTGATCCATTTTCCCACGGGATGACGCGCTGATGCCCTGGCCGGACGGCCTCCATCGTCAAAGCCATTGATCGATTGACCGCGGCAAGGCTGTATGCTCCTTCGACATGTCCGACGAAGGTCGTCTGCAAGTTTCGGACGAGGCCGCTTCGCACATCTTCCGACAGCGGAATGCTTGCTCCGGCAATGGCGAGAGCGCGCAGCAAGGCGGGCTTGTGGCGATCGAGCTCGTATCGTTCGATGAACGACAGCTGGCGATCGATCACCGCTTGGCGATAGGTCTCGTTGGATGCCAGTCCAACCAGCGCATCGGCAACCGCCCGCGACGTCCGTTCGGGAAGTGGAATTGCAGCGTCGCCAATCGTGTAAGCCACCGCTGAAACAGGCCATGCGATCACCGGCAGCCCATGTGCCATGGCTTCGATCAGCGGGACTCCAAAGCCCTCATGATGGCTGAGTGAAACATACGCATCTGCGGTCGCGAACCATCGATGCAGCTCGTCGTCGGAGACGCCGCCTGTCAGGGTCACGCGGTCGCTCAGCCCATGGGCCTCAGCGCGGCGTCTAATTTCGGCAGGGTAGGCATCCTCGATGGAATCGAAGCGTCCCACGATAACAAGGCGGCTCGGCCCATCGTGTTGCTTGGTGAATTCCGCGAAGGCGTCCACCAGATCAGCCTGACCTTTGGACTTTACCACGCGCCCGACGAACAAAATTGTAAACGGATTGGAGGAGGTCGAAGCTTGGCGCGCAGGCACATCGGTACGCCGCGGACGTAAGGTATTCAAATCAAAAAGCAGCGAGCAGACTTCGGCATCATTATAGCCGCAGTCGCGCAATTCCAGCATGTTGTACTCGCTGTCAGCGAGCGATGCCGACATATGCGGGCGAAGTTCAGCGAGCTGCTGGCGGCCCAGATGAGCATAGGGGATCACCCATGGCGCATCGTCCAGGAATTCTGGTGGTGTCACATTGTGATAGATCAGGACCTTCGGAGCATCGAGCGACAGGATGAAATCCAGCACGCCATGTCCCATCGAGTGATGTACGAGAAGGACGTAGTCGTCGTGCTCCGGCAGGTCCTCGACAACGAACAATTTGTTGGCGAGACGCGGATCACGATGCTCGACGAATATCTCGCTTTGATAGCCCAGATCTCTCAGCATGTCCTGGATCAGGAACATCGAGTTCGTGATGGCATCTCCGACCGAAGAGCCGGAGTGGAACTGGTGGACAGCGCGCGTCCGGTTGTGTCTGCGAACTGGGCCTAGCGACGCCTGCAATTGATCCGGAGACTTGATACGAAAGTTCAGCGGGACGGGCGGAGCTTCGATACCGGCTGGAACCAGGGCGCGCCGGCCGATGTAACGCATCAGTCGCAAAGTTCGACGAGACGCACTGCCATCGCCAGCGACCTTGCTCAGTCGCTGCACGCGCCCCAGAGGAAAGCCTGCGCTAATAAGTGCTGCTCCGTATCGCCGCCGCAATACGTTTTGGATGATCAAATTCAGGCGTTCGAGCAATTGTAGATCTCGTATCGTGGGTGCAGATAACTCCAGGCAGTATGAAGGCGCTAGCCGTCGATCTGCAACGTTTGATTGGCGGGCTCCAAGCGGTGAGCCGTCGGTCCGTTAAGCGTCACGCCTGATCCGGAACATTCGCGTCCAATTCCGCGGTCCAAATCTGCGCGGAGGAGTCGCTTGGGGCGCGCCAGTCGCCGCGAGGCGATAGGGAACCACCCGACGCAACCTTCGGACCATTGGGAATGGCGGAGCGTTTAAACTGGCTGATCTGGAAGAAGCGGTAAAGGAACGTCCTCAGCCACTTCTTGATGACAACCAACTCGTAGGCATTCTTGTCGGCGTCTTCGAGGCCAGGGGGCCAGTCGCCAGCCGTTGCATCACGCCATGCGTTCCATGACAGGAACGCGACCTTGCTGGGCCGGAAGCCGTAGCGTGTGATGTAATAGAGATTGAAGTCTTGCAGCGGGTAAGGGCCGACGATATTCTCGGTACTTTGCGCCGGACGATCACCGTCCCCTGGAATGAGTTCGGGCGATATTTCTGTCGCCAGGATCGAGCGTAGGATCACCGATGCGTCAGCGCCGAATTCCCTGCGGTCGGCGACCCAGCGGATCAAATGCTGGATCAGCGTCTTCGGCACCGAGGCATTGACATTGTAGTGGGACATGTGATCGCCCACCCCATAGGTGCACCATCCAAGCGCAAGTTCGGATAAGTCACCAGTTCCGACAACGATGGCAATGTGAAAATTGGCGAGACGGAACAGCAGCGAGGTGCGCGCGCCCGCCTGTACATTTTCGAACGTCACGTCGTAGTCTGGAAGGCCTCGTGAGTTCGGGTGTGCTATGTCGCTCAGCATCTGCCGCGACGCCGGCGTGATATCGATTTCTTCGGCGTTCACGCCCATCGCGCTCATCAAGGCATGCGCATTGGTCTTGGTATGCTTGGATGTGGCGAAGCCGGGGAGCGTGTAGCAAAGGATGTTCTGGCGCGGCAGTCCAAGCCGATCGAAGGCACGAGCAGCGACGATCAGGGCATGGGTAGAGTCGAGGCCGCCGGAAATGCCCAGAACGACCTTTTGCATGCCGGTCGCGCGTAGTCGCGTGGCGAGACCATGCACCTGAATATTGAAGGCCTCGTAGCAGCTCTCGTCGAGCAGTCGAAGATTATCGGGGACAAACGGGAAGCGCGTGATTGCGCGGGCCAAAGATATCTGCTCGTCCTTGGGGGCGGCGAGATTGAAACAAATTGTTCGGAATGATGCGATTTTGCTGGATTGCGCGTCGGCAGAGTCTCCCCAAGATCCCACCCGCATGCGTTCCTGCCGCAAACGCTCAAGATCGATATCAGCCGTGATCAGCTGGGAATCTTGCGGGAAGCGCTCGGCCTCCGCCAGTTGCTCGCCGAGTTCGAAGACGGCGGCTTGCCCGTCCCATGCGAGGTCGGTGGTGGATTCACCGGGGCCCGATGCCGAATACAGATAGGCGGCAATGCATCGCGCGGATTGCGATTTGCACAGGGTGCGGCGGTTGTCCGCTTTGCCGACGGTGATGTTCGAGGCGGAGAGATTGGCAAGGACGGTTGCGCCGGCGAGCGCACCAAAGGTTGACGGTGGAACAGGCGTCCAGACGTCCTCGCAGATCTCCACGTGAAGCGTTAGGTCCGGCAGATCTGTCGCGGAGAAGATGAGGTCGGTGCCGAAAGGCACGTCCTGACCATCGAATGTGACAGTCCTGGTCGCTTGCGACCAGCCGGCAGCAAAATGCCGCTTTTCATAAAATTCGCGATAATTCGGCAGATAGGATTTCGGAACGATCCCAAGCAATTTGCCGCGGTGGATCACATAGGCGCAATTGAACAGCCGGGCTTGGGTCGCGAACGGAGCGCCCACGATCAGCACAGGCATGAGCTCGCGGCTCTGTTCGATAATGCCCGTCAGTTCGCGCGCGGATGCTTCGAGGAGGACGTCCTGATGAAAGAGATCCTCATTGGTATAGGCGGTGATGCCAAGTTCCGGAAACAGAGCGACGGCACAGGATTTCTGATGGGCATCCCGGGCCAGCCGCATCGTCTCTGCGGCATTGGCCGAGGGGGCCGCAACCTTGACCTGGGGAATGCAAACCGCGACGCGCGCGAAGCCATGATTGTAGATATTATCGAACATCTGCAGATTTCCGGTAGAGGAGCGCGCGAGATGCCCGCGCCAACCTTATCTAAAGCATCATCCAGGGCGGTGCGCCAATTCCTACTCGTGCGCAGGCTGCGCGAAACTCGGGATGGCCACCTGCGAGATAGAGAAGGCCGAGATTACTAGGGATAGCCAGTTGCCCGGTCGCGGCGAGGTGGCTAAGCTCCTTGCCGCCGATGAACATGGCCTCCACCCCGGCTTCGGTTTGCCGGAACTCGCCGCCGACGATGGCGACGAAGCCATGAAACCGGTTGATAAGCCGGCCGACATCCGCAAAGCAATCGATCAATTCGAAAAGTTGTAGGACCGAAAGCCCGGTTTCTTCTTCGACTTCCCGTCGGGCCGTCTCGGCCGCCGGCTCGGTGCCGTCCCGCAAGCCTCCGGGGAATTCCAGCGTCCATTGATCGACCACGGGCCGATATTGCTTGACCAGCACCACCGAGCCGTTTTCGTGAAGACAGAGCACCTGGACATAGTCAGCCTGTCCAAGCGCATGATAGGTCGCAGGCTCGCTGCTGCCCGGCATGGTTGCCGAAATGGTCTCTAGGCTGACCCAGGGGGAAACCGGCGTACTGTGGCGCGCTACGGTTCGCGACTGGCCTGCGATTGGGTCGTTGAGCAAAGTCAGTTCCCTTTAGGAATTTTAACGCGGTACGCGCGCGCCGATATCCTGCTGAGCTTTCAGCGCTCCGCACGTCATATCGGGTTCGGTCCGGTAATCAAGCCGGCATCCGGGACGGCAGTAAGTTGCCCAAGCAGATGATGAATCTCAGATATTCGGAGAGGAGCTGCTGTGATTTCAATGTTAGCAGGTCTCGACTCCGGTCGGATATATTGTAGAACGGCTGAGAAATTGGTCCGGAGCAACTTCCGAATGAACGTACCTTTCTATCGGCACGATTTGACGGCGAATGACGCTACTGCTGTTGCGCAGGTGTTGCAGAGTCCTTTTCTGACGTCCGGCAATGTCGGTCGTGCCGTCGAAGATCGCCTTTGCGAGTATTTTGGCACGAAGCACGCGCTGCTGGTGAATAGCTGGACGAATGGTGCTGTAGCAGCCTTGCTGGCGCTCGATATCGGGCCCGGCGATGAGGTTATTGTTCCTGCACAGACATTCATTGCCACGGCGAATGTGGCCGAGCTGATCGGCGCCAAGGCCGTGTTCTTGGATGTCGATCCGGCAACGCTTCTGATGCGGCCGGATCTGGTGCGGGCTGCTGTGACGCCGCGCACGCGGGCGATCATCCCGGTGCATCTCTATGGCCAGATGGTCGATGTTGCTGCGCTGCAGGAAGCATTGGCCGATCGTCCCGATATAGCGATTATTGAGGACGCCGCCCATTGCTTCGAAGGCGAATTCAACGGCGAGAAGCCTGGGACGCGTTCCAGTTGTGCCATTTTCTCGTTTTACGCGACTAAGAATGTTACCTGCGGCGAGGGAGGGGCGTTGGTCACCAACGATACAGCCCTCTACGAGCGCCTGCTGCAGACACGGATGCATGGCATGTCGGCCGGTGCGATTGATCGCTTCAAGCTAGGCGGCTATCGCCACTGGGACATGCAGCGGATGGGCATGAAGGCAAACCTGCCGGATCTGCTCGCTTGCCTGCTGCCGTCACAAATCGACACCATCGATGCGCGCCTCCCGCAGCGCGACGATTTGTTCGGTGTCTATGAGCGTGCTTTTGCTAACATCCCGATTCGACTGCCGACCACGATCGGCAATTCGCGGCATGCGCGTCATCTGTTTGTCATGCATGTGCCGCCAGACATCCGGGACGAAGTCATCCAGGTGATGGGTGAGAACGGCGTTGGCGTGACGGTGAACTATCGCGCGGTGCCCACGGTGACTTACTATCGGGAAAAGTACGGCTATAAGCCGGGCGTTTATCCCGTTAGCGAGACCTGGGGAGCGGGCACGATCAGTCTGCCGTTGTTCCCGTCCATGACCAAGGACGAACAGCAGCACGTGATCGATGCCGTGCGTAACAAGATCGTGCCGATGATCGAGACAAGCTTGGCCTCGGCCACGGGGTAAACAACAAACTATCGATTGGGATTGGCGGTCGCATGACGCCGCATTTGAGAGTTCGCGGAGATTAAGATGGCTGGGGCTACCGAAGTGAAGAAGAGCCGGAAAGTCGTATTGGTGACTGGCGGTGCCGGATTTATCGGATCGGCATTCGTTCGTTATCTGTATGATCGTTATCCGGACTATCGGATTGTCGTCGTCGATGCGTTGACTTATGCGGGCTCGATCGAGAACCTGCCGAAAGACATTAACGTCACCAACGACGATCGCTTCGCCTTCTGGTACGGCAATGTCTGCAATGCCGAACTAATGGATACGTTGGTCGGGCAGGCCGACGTGATCGTGCATTTTGCCGCCGAAACGCACGTGACGCGTTCGATTTACGACAATCTGCTGTTCTTCCAGACCGACGTCATCGGCACGCAGACGATCATGAATGCGGTGCTCAAGCATTCGAAGCGGATCGAGCGTGTCATCCATATTTCGACATCTGAGGTTTACGGAACCGCCGAGCTTCCGAGCATCGATGAGAACCACCCGCTCAACCCAATGAGCCCTTATGCGAGCGCCAAATGCGGCGCCGATCGCCTGGTTTACTCCTATTGGGCGACCTACAAGCTGCCGGTCGTGATCGTACGCCCGTTCAACAATTACGGCCCACGCCAGCATCTGGAAAAGGCCATTCCGCGTTTCGTCACCAACACGATCACCAAGTCGCCGTTGACCGTTCACGGCGACGGATCCGCAGCGCGCGATTTCGTCTATGTGGACGATACAGCGAGCGCGCTCGACGTTCTGATGCATGCGCCTGTGGAGCAGATTTCGGGTGAAGTGTTCAATGTTGCCAGCGGCGTGGATCGTGGCATGGGCGATATCGCGGCTCAAATCGTCAAGAAGATGGGCGGCGATCCAAGCCTGATCGTCAATATCGGTGATCGCCCCGGACAGGTGTCGCGTCACACGGGCGACGGCAGCAAGATCGCAAAAATGTTCGGTTGGAAGCCATCAGTTGATTGGGATACCGGTCTCGATCAGACGATCGAATGGTTCCAGAATAACGTCTCCTGGTGGGAGAAACAAAAGTGGATGCGCGAGATCCCAATCAAATTGTCGTCTGGTGAAATCTTGATGCATTGATCGCGTAGAAAAACGCGGACAATGCTTTGAGTTCTTGATCAGCTCACTCTGCTCACTTGCTGGAATAGATAATGCCTCATCTGTCTATTGTGGCACCTGTCTTCAACGAGCCTTCGACAGTCGTTGATGCCTTAACAGGGCGGATCGCTGCGGCTGTCGTCGGCATCACTGACGACTACGAAATTGTACTCATCGACGACGGAAGCCGGCGGGAGACTTGGGTTGCGATCTCCGGCGCAGCAGCGAGGGATTCTCGGGTGGTGGGCTTTCGATTCGCCCGCAATTTCGGACAACACGTAGCAATATCTGCTGGGCTCGATAAGGCTGACGGCGATTGGGTCGTCGTGATGGATTCCGATTTGCAAGACCGTCCTGAAGTCATTCCGGAGCTTTATGCAAAGGCGAGCGAAGGATACGACGTCGTCTTCGTGAAGAGGCAACTGCGCCCGGAAACGCTTTTGTATCGAATCGGGGCTCGCTGTTTTTACAAGCTTCTGAACGTTCTTTCTGGCCAAGAATACAACCGTCTGTATGGTAATTTTTCGATTATCTCGCGGAAGGTGGTTCTTGCATTTCGATCTCTGCCTGAGTCCTCGCGTTTTTACGGTGGTATGCTGTCGTGGCTGGGATTTTCAGAGGCTAGTATTTTGGCGCAGCACGGAAGTCGGCAAGCGGGGTCGAGTAGCTATAATGTTAAAAGGCGCGTGTTCTGGGCTTTAAAACTAATCATCGGCTTTTCGACGCGGCTTCTCTACTTCTCTATTTCGCTCGGCTTTTTTCTGGCGCTCCTTAGTCTCGTGATGGGCTCAGCAATTCTGTTCGAAAAGGTGGTATCTCCTGAAAAGCCGCTTCCGGGATGGCCGAGTGTTTTCACTGCTGTCTTGTTCATCGGCGGTGTGACCAATATCGCGTTGGGAATTGTGGGTGTCTACATCGCCCGTATTTTTGAAGAAACCAAGCGCCGTCCGCTTTATGTTGTAAGCGAAACGACGCGCTGATTGTCTGATGGGCCTCTAGGCTGTTGCTAAGCCATGCATGTCCTTCGCAGCTTGGTGAAAGGACCCATTCGTGACCATACTAGCAGTTCTCCAGCCAGGCTATCTGCCGTGGATGGGTTACTTCGATCAAGTTCGACAAGCTGATGTTTTTATTCACTATGATGACGTGCCGTTTGACAAGCACGGCTGGCGAAATAGAAACCGCGTAAAGGGGCTTGTGGGCCCGGTCTGGCTTACTGTTCCGATTCTTCACTCCGGAAAGTCCGGACAGTTGATCAATGAAACCCGGATTGATCCCAAGCAAAATTGGCAACGTAAGCAAATCGCAACGATCAAGCAATTGTATGCGGGGGCACCTCATCTCGGTGAGTGGCTGCCAAAACTAACGGATGTGATAGATCGACCTTGGGAACTGCTGGTCGATCTCGATCTGGCATTGATCGACCTTTTCCTGCAGGCATTTCACATCGACACTCGGATGCTTCGCTCCTCTGAGTTGAATGTGGCGGGAGACAAAAATGAGAGGTTATTGCGCTTATGTGAGTTGGTCGGTGCCACACAGTATCTGACCGGAGATGCTGCGCGCGATTATCTCGACGTGGACATGTTCTCCGATCAAGGCATTACAGTCAGGTGGCATGGCTACGACCATCCGGTTTACAGACAGCTTCATGGAGAGTTTGTCTCTCACTTGTCTGCATTGGACGTCTTGCTCAATTGCGGCCCAGAATCCGAGACAATTCTGAAGACATGAAACCTCCGATGACGGGGAAGAATATGCAGCTGATATTGTTTGCGCTCACGGGAGTGGGAAACGTTGTCCTACGGGCGCTGCTCGATAGTGGCATTCGACCCGACGTGCTCGTGACTCGAAATGAGAAAGGGCCCTATCCATATGATCAAGTTCCCTTTATCGGTGAACTGGCGTTGGCAGAACAAATTCCTTGGAATGTTGAGGCGCCTGACGAGCAGTCGTTTGAACTAACAAGTGATGCGCTGTTGCTGGTGGCTACTTATCATCGCATCATCAAAGGCTCAGTGTTTGGAAAATTCAGGGCAGCGGTCAACTTGCACCCGTCTTTGCTGCCGCATAATCGAGGGCCAAATCCATTCTTCTGGTCGATTCGAAATGGAGATGAGTTTACAGGTGTCACAGCTCACGCTTTAACAGAAGGCGTTGATGACGGGCCGATCTGCTTGCAGGAAACGATTGATGTATCGTCCACGGAAACGCAAAGCTCCCTGCGACGTCGATTGGCCGAAGTTGCAGGAGGATTGGCGGTAGAGGTTGTGCACAAATTCTATGAAGAGACGCTCACCTTCGCACCGCAGGATCATAGCCTTGCGACTATTTTCCCTCGGCTCGACGGGGGCGCGTACGAGATCGATGTGTACCAGAAAGCTGAACATGTTTGCCGGCATGTTAACGCCCTGCGGGATTGGCCTTTGGCGCGATTGGGTTCTCGGAAAATTCGATACGTGAAAGAAATATTGAACCCGTCCGCTGCGGCGATTGGCAGTGTCGTTGCGGAGCGCACTGGCGAATGCGTCGTGCGTGTCGACGATGCTGACATCGTCCTGGAAGTCGCTGACGAGTTGTCGGGGAGTTAGCTAGCATGAGTGAATTAAATGCGTTCTTGAGAAGTATCGCCCCCACATTGAAAGAAATCAGGTCGAATTTTTGGATATCAGGAGAAAATGCGCCGGTATCGTATCCAGATGGTGCGCACACTGCTCTTGCCAATGTCGAAAAATCATCTTTCTGGTTCCGACACCGAAACAAGATTATCGCGACAGTTGTAAGACGTTTCTCAGGCGCGAAACCTCTTTTCGAGATCGGTGGGGGTAACGGTTTTGTTTCTTTGGGACTGAAGCAAAGCGGCATTCCGACAGTGGTCGTGGAGCCTGGAGCTCAAGGCGCCGCCATTGCAGCTGATAGAGGTCTGATCGTCGTCAACAGTACTTTTTCTGAAGATACCTTTGAAACGGAAAGCCTGCCGTCGATAGGGCTGTTTGACGTCATCGAGCATATTGATGACGATCTGGCGTTTCTACAAGCATGCCACCGTGCACTCGCGCCCGATGGCTTTCTGTACATCACGGTGCCGGCAAGCCCCGCGCTATGGTCGGTCGATGACGAGTATGCAGGCCATTTTAGGCGGTATACTCGTGAAGGTTTGGCAAAAGTGCTGCAGAGCGCCGGCTTTGAACCCGTCCAGGTCAGTGGCTTCTTTCTGTTACTTGTACCACCGCTGATGTTGCTTCGAACGTTACCTAGCAAGATGGGGCTGAGGAGAGTAGGTTCGGCCGATGAGGCGATTACTCATCATACTGACGGAGTCGTGTCCCGATTTATCGGCGCAGTTTCGGGCACCGAAACGCGTGCGATCGCGAATGGGCTGGAGTTACCGGCGGGAACGAGTTTGATCGCAGTCGCTCGGAAACGGTAGCAACGTGATGAATCTGCGCGCGTCATTTCTGACGGCATCTAACATTTTTCGTAAGTGGGCTATCGATGAGAGAGGACGCGCACAGGCTATTCGCTTCATCATCGCCGGTCTGAAGAATAATGCTTTGTACTATATTTTGTATGTTTTTCTGACCGTTTCGGGCGTCCCTCCAACTGGGGCGGTTGTCGCGGTTTTTATATTCGGCTTATTGTACGCTTTTCTATTCAGCAAAGCTTTCGTGTTTCGGGATCGTCGGGAGGGACGAAGGCAGTTCGCTCGGTATTTGTTTGTCTACCTTTTATTGCTTCTGTCTAACATTGCTTTGATGAATGTCGCAGTGAAGCTCTTCCACATAAATCATCTTGTTGCGCAGCCCGCAATCGCCGCGGTGCTCACAGCACCTTTGTTTCTTCTTCTCAAGTTTTTTGTATTCTCAAGTCGTAATGGGGTCTGAAAGAATTAGTATCAGAAATGTCAGTTCAGAATCTGATAGTCATAAAGTAGTAGGTGTACGGCGGAAATCGACTATGCACCGTAGTGCCTGATACCTTATCAAAATGGCTTCGGGCTAGCGCCAGATATCCATCGGGTGAGCGGACGTGACGACCTCGATCCATGCTGATCAAAAATCTCGCGATTGGATTTTGGTCAGCGACAAATACATTGTCTAAAGTAACAATTCTACCATTGGGGGATAGAACCTTACGAAGAAGTCGGAACAGCTCCTGTGCTTCAGAATCACTCATGTGATGAAGCACAGCAGATATAACGGCAATGTCGATATTTTTGAGTTGGCTTGCCTCCTCGGCGCCGAAGTATCCGACATTGAAAGTGCCGCGCTCGCCGTAGTCTTTGCGGGCTTGCTCAATGTATTTGGAGTTTGGTTCCCAGCCGATGTAATCTACTCGCGGCATATGAGCTAAAAGATGCGCAGGTCCACATCCGATATCGAGGACTTTGTCTCCAGGTGCGGCACATATGAAGTCTCTCGCAAACTTCTCGCGGACGTCGTTGGCATTCATTATGCGCTGTACGGTGTCGTATATCGGTGCGTATTTCAAAAGTGAGAATAGGCCTCTTTGTCGCTCAGCCATCGGTTGCTCTCTAGTTCGCGAATTCAAGATGAGGGCCGCTCGCGAAATTGCAAGCAAGCGGATTATTTAATAGCCCTCAGTGTGCCAATTTGAACTTTCAGTTCGTACGGGGGAGCAGAAAAGTCCTTCGTTTTTTCCACCGAAAAATTTAGTCCAATTTCACCCAGTGTTCGCTGGCCTGCTGCTGCATCTTCACTTTTCGCCATCAGTATCGCTAACGTTTGTCCGCTTTTGAGGTCGCTTTGCCAGTGTATTTTTGCGTCTGGCAACGACTTTGGAAAGTCTGGCGTGAACGTGCATCGACCGAAGGAGCGGAACACGGCCGTATTCACCTCGGAATTCGAAGAGCTGCTAGTCCAGAAAATGCGGTCATCGCTCGGCTGGTTCTTTGCGATAAAATCTACAGCACCTTTGACGACAGAATACAGGTTGGCTGGCTGTCGATCTCGTGCTGTCGTCCAGAAATTGGACCCGTACTGAGAGGCGCGCACTGATTGAAAGCAAATTGGAAGAAGCAGGCCCATCATCGCGAGCACTATCGTCGTTCTTGCCCGAAAGAAGTACGCAGCGCCGATAGCGACTATAGCACTAAAGAATAGAAGTAATTGGAGCTTGAGGTTGATGGCAGGCAGCGGCCAAAATAGCCATAGTACTGTGCAGCAACATATCGAGAGCAGCACAAAATACACCATCGTTCTAACAGAGCTATAGTGCCCCCTCGCGACCGCCAGATCCAAAAAGGCGCAAAGACTAAAAGCGATGGGGAGGAGGTACCAATTTATATAATATGACCAGTTTAAGAAAACCAATTTGTCGGCGAAGTTCATTACTAGCGAGAACCCGTATATTCCAACTCCAACCAATGTGAATATGATGCGGACTTTGGCTCGCGCGTTAAGCTCTTTCATGCAGTGGTAGATAGTTATGATAGCAGACGTGGCTAAAATAATTGCGTAGGGCAACACGCCGTTTAGTTTCCACCACCCTTCGATCTGCCAAGCTTTAGGATCGTAAGTCGTCTGCGATCTAAAATAGGTGCCGCTGACCGCAATTAACTGTTTCAGGGCTGGCCATGGGGTTCCAATAGTAACCGCGGCGATCACGCATGTTATAACTACCCCAAGTGCGAAGCCGAGAATAAGCCCTAAAGCCGATATACTCACACGCACCGGTAGCTTTGGTTCAGTATTGCTTAGGCTTGAAATGCAGCTCAGGGCGAGCATCGGACCAAAAACGAACAAGGAGCCGAAGTGACAATTCGCGGCGAAAGCTATGAATGCACCGGCGCTGCTTGTCCAAATAAGTCGAGTAAGTACCCTTTGGCTTATCACTGATCGGCAAAATAGTGCAAAAGCTATACACCCGTACATAAGGGCAGGCACAGAGTAGGTCGTCGATGCAATTGCAAGCGAAAAGCCGCTCAGGAGTGTTACGAGCGACGTTGTGGCCGCGGCTATAGGTGAGAAAAATGTAGCCAAGCCGATGTAAAGCCCCGTGACGGAAAGGAACACTGTTACAAAGAAGAATCCTTGCTCTAAGCGATCCAGTCCCAGTAATAGCCCGATAGTGCTGAACGGGGCTGTGAGCATCACTCGTCCCCAGTACGGCTGGATTTCGATCGGAGCGATCATTGGGCCGAAATAGTACCAAGCGTCACAGTGGCCGTTATTTAGATATCCGAGCGTCGGAAACGCAGCCATCAAAACAATTAGAGTTACGGCTGTGAGTCCGAAGAACAACCAAGATGATTGATCGAGCGCTGGCTGATAAGCGGCGCAGGTCGCACTGTTTCGGGGGGGCTTCATATGTGTTCCGTCTGAATTTAGCTGTCGCCTTGCTCTCCATCTGCATAAAGCAACGGCGAGAATTTGCGTCTGTCCGTAGTTACTTGGTGATTAAGCCGCGGGTCATGCGTGCAATCTTTTGGCGCAATGTTTCGGAATGGACTTGCTCTTGTGATGTGTCCAAAGTGTTGGTGTCGGGAATTGAGTCCAAGGCATCAGTGTCGGGAATACAGGCGTCCGGCTCGGAAGGCGTCGGATAAAAAATGTCGTCGTCCGCTTGGAATGCCGTCATGAGCGCTGCATAATCCATGGAGTGTAACGTGCCGATTTCAGTCTCGCTTGCTAGCAGGTCTAGCCCGCGACTGATGTCAATGACATGCTTTAAGTGTGCGTGATGTTCGATTAGAATGTCTGCCGCCCAGTCAGGTAGGCCGAACAAAGAAAAAAGCGCAGCCAGCTTAAGCAGCTTTTCGGCGTTTGTTGCCTGACCGAAATTGCTCCACTCGGGACTTCCCGCGTCCCGCAAATAAAGTGCGTCGCCTTGATAGGGCCGCCCACCGATACTCTGAGCCGGTAGGCGGTCCAATGCATACCTGCGAGGGAGCGCCGCTGCAGAGTAATTACGCGTCGTTAAGCCGAAAAGATCAAATCCATTTTTGCGCATAAAGCGGTCGGTATTATGGAAGACGTGTTCAGTCGGATTGTCTGAACCGTAGAAATTGACTTCTAGGCACAATCCCAAGACCCCGCGTTCATTCAAGCTCGTTTCGAGTGACTGAAGGACGTCAAAGTCGTCGCTGTCGATATCGATTTTGACGAAATCAATGGAGCTGAATCCGATTTGATCAAGATACTCGGGGAGAAAAATTCGGTCTGGTTGCGGTAAATCCGCTTCTTTCCAAACATTAAATTCGACAATCTCATCTGACGAAAAATTCTTAATCCGATCTGCGAGATTGTTCATCGTTCGGCGGAACGCGAATCGGTGTTGAGGATCGCGTGTGTTAGGCGGGCGTGTTCCTCGAACTGTGCTAATTGGGTGCTCTGGCGGCGTGCCAACGAATGCTGCCCTGTATGAAATTTTCTCTGATGTTTCCGCCGCAGTTAAGCGTCGCACTTCTTCAATTTGCGCGTCAAACCCTACTGCCGATAAGCGATCTGCAAACACCCGCCATGTGCTATCGATTCCGCCGCCGCAGCCGACATCGACGAGCACAAAATCCTCGTCCTTGAGTGACTTTGCAATGAATTCGGCGAAAGCGCCGCGAATACCGAGCATTTCCATGACGCGTCCTTTATCATGGGGGCGAATTGTTGATAAGCGGAATTCAGATTTGTGCAGTTCAAAACGACTGAGGCAGGCTTATCGCCTGCCTCAGAACTATCGAATATCGGTGTGCAGCGTCAGCTGACGAATGTCTTTCGCGTGCCGCTTTTGGCGCCAATCATCTGATCGTAGATCCAGGCATAGGTCTTGGTCATGCCGTCGATCAGGCGCACGGATGGCTCCCAATCCATTTCCTTGAGGATCAGCGTGTTGTCGCTGTTGCGACCGCGAACGCCCTTGGGGGCGTCGAGCTTGTAGTTGCGCTTGACCGTGACGTTGGCGATCTTCTCGACCGTCGAAACGAGCTGGTTGATCGTCACCAGTTCGCTGGAGCCCAGATTGATCGGGTAGAGGATGTCGCTCTCCAGGATCGCCTTGGTTCCCCGCACGCAATCGTCGATATACATGAAGCTGCGGGTCTGTTCGCCGTCGCCCCAGATTTCGATTTCGTTGGTCTTCGAGAACTGTGCCTGGATGATTTTGCGGCAGATGGCGGCAGGGGCCTTCTCGCGGCCGCCGTCATAGGTTCCCCACGGGCCATAGACGTTATGATACCGCGCGACCCGGGTCTGAATGCCGAAATCTTCCATGAAATGGTGGGCCATGCGCTCCGAGAACAGCTTCTCCCAGCCATAGCCATCTTCCGGCATGGCCGGATAAGCGTCGGCTTCCTTCAACGCTGTCACATTGGCGTCGGTCTGTTTGCCGGCTGCGTAGACACAGGCCGATGACGAGTAGAAGAAGCGCTTGGCGCCAACTTCACGGGCGGCCATCAACATATGCGTCGATGTCAGCACCGACAGCATGCAGAGGGCTTTGTTGTTCTCGATGAAGCCCATGCCGCCCATATCGGCAGCCAGATTGAAGATATTGACGATGTCTTTGGTTGCCTTCCGGCAATCCTCGAGCAGGCTAACGTCGAGCGTCAGGCACTCAACATCGGGAAAATGCTGGTACCACTCTTCCAGTGGCTTGCGATCGACGGCGCGGATACGCGTATAACCCTGGTCTCGCAGGTTGGACACAAGGTGTCCGCCGATAAAGCCGCCCGCGCCGGTGATCAGCACGGGGTCGTTTTTGTCCAGTTTGTAATTGCTCATGGGAACCTGCGGCAGGACGTACAGAATTTCGGCGGAAACTAGTCGATCGATGCTGGATTGCCAACTGTAAAAGCGCCTTGAAAAAGTCACTGTGGGGAACTCGAAAGGGCGAAGGCGGCTTAAACAATTACCCGACATTTTCTCTCTGCTGTCGACGCTGTCATTGGTTGTATGAGATTATAGTCTTTATAAATCTTATGCGCGCATTGCAGCGAGCGCGGAGTTCGCTCTCAGATCGTTTCGACGTATTTCTTGCCTATCGAACTGTAACTGGACTATTCGACACCCCGGATAACGCCTCGCTGTCTCGGCTTATGGCGTTCGGTTGGGGAAAGCTGTCAGCTCATGATTTCCATCGTTCTTTATGGTCGCAACGACAGTTACGGTTACAATCTGCACAAGCGTGCGGCGCTGAGCTTCAATTGCATGGCGGAGTTGCTGACCGACGACAACGATGAGATCCTTTTTGTCGATTACAATACGCCGGATGATTTCCCCACGTTCCCCGAGGCGATTCAGGACACGCTGACTCCACTCGCGCGGAAGCGGCTGCGGATATTCCGTGTCCGCCCGCACATCCACGAGCGCTTCCGCAGCAAGACGCGCTTGGTGGCACTCGAGCCGATCTCGCGAAACGTTGCCGTGCGGCGATCGAACCCCGCCAATCGCTGGATCCTCTCGACCAATACGGACATGATTTTCGTGCCGCAGACCGGGCAATGGTCGCTGTCCGATATGTCTCGCGATCTGCCTTACGGCTTCTATCACGCGCCGCGTCTCGAAATTCCGGAAACCCTGTGGGAAGGGCTGGATCGCCGTGACTCGCATGGCGCAATCGAAATGATCAAGGACTGGGGCACGACGTTGCACCTCAATGAGATCGTGCTCGGTGCTAAGACCATTCTTTACGACGGCCCGGGCGATTTCCAGTTGATGGAACGATCGGATCTGTTCAAGTATCAGGCATTCCACGAGGAGATGCTGCTCGGCTGGCACGTCGACTCTAACATCGCCAAGCGTCTCTATCTCGTTCATGGCCAAGTCGGCGATCTCGGCCAGATGGTCTACGGGTATCACTGCGATCACACCCGTCAGATCACGCCCATGCACAGCCCCACACGCACCCAGAACGACTGGCGCCGTTTCATCGACAATGTCGAAGATCCGGGTGTCCCCGAGCAGGAAGATATCTGGGGCTGCAATGGCGACGATATCGAGGAAGTAAGGCTGACCACGGGATCCTCGATCGGCTACGTTGCGGCCCTGCGATCTGCTATGGGCGCTCCGCTCGAAAAGCCGCCGATCGTGCGTTACTCGACCGATTCCTATGGTTCAGTCGATTATGATCCGAAACACGTCCTGTCTTTCTTACTGGACATATTTGTCACTGCTAACACTAGCAAGACAGTGATCGGCTGGCTCGGCATTCGCCGCGAAACGCTGGAAATGTTCGCGCACGTCTGGGCGAAGCTTGGATTTGTCGAGTCTATTTTGGTCGACGAAGCTCTGGTCAACAGTAGCAATCTCGGCAATATCCAGAATACCGTTGCCGTGAGCCAAGACGAGCTGTTTGCACGTTCCAATGCTTTCGTTGTCGATTTTGGCGCTCCTCAAGTTGGTGCGCAATTGACCAAGGCCCAGAAGAATTTCCTGACATACGTATTCCTTGAGGCAGTCGAGGCTGAGCGTGCGAGCATGGCTAACGGAAAGATGCCGCGGCGAGTTGTGGCGCTGAATGCCATTCATACCCCCTATGAACATCTGGTGGCAGGAAACATCGCCGCAGGTCTCACGCCATTTGCGACGCGTATGCGTCACGGCTTTGTTTTCCCCGCCGCTACTGGGCCGCAAGATTGGACTGAACTGCTTCAACCGACCGACGCAGGCGTGAGTGACGGCACGTCGATAAAAACCAAGCCAGGCGAGGTGGGGATGATCTGCTTCGGTCCTTACAAGCATCTCTCGGCAGGATGTTATCGGCTTGTTTTCCGGATTTCAGGGGCAGTCAAGTCCGGTGCGTCGATGCATGCACCGATTGGCTATATTGAGCTCGTCGGAAGCGAGTATATTTTCGGTTTCGTCCCAATTCGCGCAGCGGATGTCGCTACCGGCCATGTGACGATCGAGCTCGAAGCTGACAAGATGCTGCTCGGCCAGTCCGCCAGCCTGCTGCAAACTCGGATCGTCATCACTCGCCCGATCGACCTTACAATCTCCTCTTTGATTTGTGAGAAGGTGGATTCTCTATTGCCGGAGCGTTGCATTTCCATGCAAGGCGGCAGCAATTGGCTTCCTGTTTTCAGCCTCGGAACCGCTGGTCGCTGGCGTGATGACATGCGCATCGCGATTGCCAGCGGTGCGAATGATCTTCTTACTCACACTGCTCGTCTTTTCTTGGCGGCAGCGGGATTAAGGGCGGACAAGCATGCCCAAGTGTCCGCGGCGCAAAACCTGTTGTCTACGGCTCAGACCTTGGCGGTCGGCCCCCGCGCGGTGGTGGCGAACGGGCCTGCTGCGCAATTGATGGCAGGCCGTTATGAGGTCCGCATTAGGATCGAGACCAGTGTGACGAACGATCAGCCCTGTCTGTTTGTCGGCATCCATTCAAACGGGCGCTTTCGACGTGCGGATGCCATTACCGGTAGCCAAGCGCGCGCGGGCGACGTTGTCAGCGAGTTCGAGGTTCACTTGGACGAGACGCCGGATGGCGAGATTCCAGTTCAGGTCTTCTTGCAGGCGCTCGGTCATCAAGGGTGTATTGAGTATCTAAAAATTCGACGGATCGGAGAGGCGGTCGACACTTCGCCCTGGACAGATGAACATACTGGTCATTTCGATTGGTTGATGGGGGCGTCGACAGCCACCGTCAGGGCCCCCAAGGAAGCTGTCATCAGCCGCTTACTGGGCCGCTGGACCGCTAATGGTGAAATGGCGGTTAGAGCAGGAGAGAGTGGCCGGGTCGCTATCTGCGGAGGCCGGACGCTGGCAGCGGGCCGTTATGAAGCAGTCGTGCAGTGGAGAGCAGGGGCGAATGATGCGCCGTTTCTTTTCGTGACGGTTAATTCGAACTCCTTTATGCGGGCAGCGACATATATTGGTGGGAGTAAGAAAGCCGACGATAGCAGGCTCCATTTTGAGGTTCATGCCGATGAAGAGCCGTCGGGATTGCCTGTCGACGTCAGTTTGTTTGCGGTTGGTGGAGCGGCTGGGGTCGTCCAGTCCATCAAGGTCACCCGTGTTGGAGAGGTAGAGCAATCCAGCGCATGGGTCGATTTGCTCAGCGATCATTCCGACTGGTTGCCGCTGCTGACGGGGGGGGGCGCGGCAAAGTGGGACGGTTCAGCTGCTTGCAGCATCGGGGACCACCCTAACAATGTCGTCCATGGTCCGTATCTGTCGCTTCCGGCAGGAGCTTACAAAGCCACATTTGTAGTGGTGACCAATAGCGGAAGCAAGCCTCTTGGGACGGTCGACGTCATTTCGGATGGTCAGGTGGTGGGGGAAAGCGAGATTCTGCCCTCAGGGCAAACAGAAGTACTTGTTGTTCCGTTTGATGTCACGCCTGGAATGGGACGGAATATCGAAACTCGTGTCTGGACGAAGGGCGCCGGCGATTTCAAGTTGCTCGGCGTAAGAGTAGAGAGGGGCGGATCATAAAAAAAATGGCGCGCCTTGTCGCGCGCCGGTTTTTTGACAGGCATGTTCGAGTGGACTAACGGAATAGGGGCACGCGCGGTTGTCTTAGCGAGCTCCGTAACCCATACGTGCCAACCTGGTACCGGTAGGCACGTCGTCGGGATTAATGACCCGCCAAGGGTCGATAATAACTTTCGGCTTCGCACCCGCCTCGAACAGATTCTTGCCCTTGAACTGGGGCCATGGCGTTGTGATGACAATCACGTCTGCTGCAACGGCATCTGCGAGGTCGTTGGCGAAAAGAACCTTGTCGGTTAGCACGACTTCTGCGCCAGACATCGCAAGAGGATCGTAGACCGTGACGAGATATCCGGCTGCGCTCAGCTGATCGGCCAGAGCTACACCCTGGCTTTCTTCGACTACAGGTGTCTCGGGCTTGTAGGAAAGGCCCAGCACTGCCACACGAGCCGGCGGCTCAGCATGTGCCTGCACGGCGCCGATCAGACGCTCGATCTGATGATCGTTAATTTTGTCAGTGGCCTCGGCGAGGTCGCAGCGCACGCCAATCAAACGTCCCAAAGCAGCAAAAGCCTTGTTATCGCGCGGGAAGCATGGGCCGCCGTAGCCGATCGCGCCCTTGATATATTTCGAGCCGACGCGTGTATCGGAGCCGACCGCCGTCGAAACCACATCGACGTCTGCACCGGGAAGCTTGTCGCACATTTCAGCGAGCATGTTCGCGTAGGAGATCTTGGTCGTTACATAGGTGTTCACCGAAATCTTGGTGAGCTCGGCATTGACGAAGCTCATGCGCCGGATGATAGGATCGTTGTCGCAAGACTGTTTGTAAATGTCCTCGAGGAACTGTCCGGTTTCTGCATCGGACTCGCCGATCAGGATGAAGTCGGGACGTAACATGTCGCGAACAACGGTGCCGAGGGCGATGAATTCCGGGTTGTAGGAGAGGCCGAGCTGGGGACCGAGTGTCCGGCCCGAGGCATCTTCCAGTTCCTTGCGGAGTTCGCCACCGGT
>CALSAF010000015.1:0-44653 GCA_943372805.1 Rhizobium sp. Q54 | reverse complement strand
TCAT
The DNA here is from genome assembly GCA_943372805.1 of Rhizobium sp. Q54. Taxonomy (GTDB): domain Bacteria; phylum Pseudomonadota; class Alphaproteobacteria; order Rhizobiales; family Rhizobiaceae; genus Allorhizobium. The sequence goes on along the minus strand of CALSAF010000015.1, from coordinate 44,649 downwards.
GCACGCCGACGCTGTCGAGGCCAAGCACCTCGCACCAGAGAGCCGCAATCGCCCGTTCCGTCTCGTTGCGCGGCTGAACGGCGTCCTGCTGCGCAGTGTTTTGCGGCGCCGGCAGCGCCTTGCGGTCAATCTTGCCATTGCCGTTGAGCGGCAGGACAGGCAGCGACACATAGAGCGCCGGAACCATGTGGCTCGGCAACACGGCCGCCAGCCGTTTCGCAAGCTCGGCCCCTTCGGGCAGCTCGGCCTCGCCATCGGCAACCAGATAGGCGACCAGCCGCTTTTCCATGCCCTGATCGTCGCGCAGCACGACGACAGCCTGCTGAATGCAATCCATGGCGACCAGCGCCGCTTCGATCTCGCCCGGCTCGATGCGGAAGCCGCGGATCTTGATCTGGAAATCATTGCGCCCGAGATAGTCGAGCACACCGTCGGCCCGCCAGCGCACCAGATCGCCGGTGCGGTAAAGCCTGCCCTCGCGCCCGGTAAAGGCATCCGGGATGAATCGTTCCTCGGTGAGATCGGGCCGGTTGAGATAGCCCTTGGCAACGCCCATGCCACCGATCAGCAGCTCGCCGACAAAACCGGGAGGCACGGGCTGGCCATGCCGATCTACCACATAGACTTCCGTATTCCAGATCGGCCGACCGATCACCGGCGCGACTAGCTCATCACCTGCAAGCGGCATGACCGTCGACCAGACCGTAGTCTCGGTCGGACCGTAGAGATTGAGGATGGGGGACCCGAGCTTCGCCATCATATGCGCAAGCTCCGGCGCCAGCGCTTCGCCACCGACCAGAGGACGCAACCCCTCGAGCCCGGCTACACCGTCCCGCAGCAAGGCGCGCCACAGCGAGGGCGTCGACTGGAACACGGTGATCCGCTCACGCTGGATCATCTGCCGCAACGCCTGCGGATCGCGCACCGTGTCGCGCGTTGCGATGACCGTGATAGCGCCAACAGTGAGGGGAAGGAAAAGCTCGAGCACGGCAATGTCGAAGGCGATCGTCGTCACCGCCAGCAGCCGGTCGGACGCCTTCAGCCCCACCGTTTCCTGCATGGCAAGCAGGAAATTGCTCAAGCCGCGATGGGCGATCTCGACGCCCTTCGGGCGCCCGGTGGAGCCGGAGGTGAAGATGACATAGGCCGTATCCTGCGGACCGGGCGGCAGAGGCAGCACCACATCGGGCAGATCCGGATGCACATCCGGCTGCTGGTCCTGATAGACGCGCGGCACCGCTCCGAAATCAACCTCGCTTTCCAGCAATGTCGTGGTGACGACGATGGCGGGCCTCGCCTCCGACAGGATCGCCGCGAGCCGGTCGCTGCGGTCGGACGGGTCAAGCGGCAGATAGGCCGCCCCGCTCTTGAGAATGGCCAGCAATATGACCACCATGGCCTCGGATCGCGGCAGCGCGACCGCCACCAGATCCCCCGAACCGATGCCGAGCCGCCGTAGATGCCCCGCCCACAGGTCGGATTGGCGGTCGAGTTCGCCATAGCTCAGAGCCGTCTCGCCGAAGACGACAGCCGTGGCATGCGGGTTGCGGGCCACCTGTCGGGCAAACAGCACAGGCAGGCTGACCAGTTCCACCGGCCGCCCGGTCGCGTTCCAATCGAACAGCACCTTGTGCCGCTCGTCCGGCAAGAGCAGCGAGCGCTGCGCCAATGGCAGCTCCGGCTCGCGCACCAGACTGTCGACCAGACCGATGAACCGCTTCTGATGATCGACCAGTTCCTCAAGGTCGTAGAGCCCCGGATTGGCATCGAAGTCGAAACGCACCGATCCGCCGTCTCCCCGGTCATAGGCGAAGATGGTGAGATCGGACATCGTGCCGTTGGACAGGTTGCGGGCGGATGCCGGCAAGCCGTTGAAATCCAGCTGGTAGTTGAACGGCTCGATGTTGACTCCGAGCCAGGCGATCTGCTGGTCGCGATGCGACAGGCTGAGATCGCGGCGCATGTCCTCATAGCGATAGCGCTGGTAGCGCAGGGCTCGGGACATCTGCTGCGTCACCTGCCGGATCAGATCGGAAAACGTCGTGTCCACCCCGATGCGGAACCGGAGCGGCACGGCATTGGCGACCATGCCGGGAATGCGTCGCATGTCGGCGCTGATCCGCGCCGTCACCATTGTCAGAATGACCAGATCCTCGACATCCGTAGCCTTGGCATAATAGCTTGCCACAAGCGCAATCAGGGTCTGTGGCAGGCTGCCACCCGCCTGACGGCCCAAGGCTTCGATGGCGCTGATCCGGCAGCGTTCGATCTCGACACTGTGGCGCAAGAACCCGCCGACCGGCTCCACCTTGCGACGCGTCAGGGTCACCGGGTCCGGCAGCCCCCGCAGCTGCTCCTGCCAGTAGTTGCGGTCCCGCTCGAAATGCACCGACCGCCGATAGGATTGCTCGTAGCTCTTCAGGTCATCCGGTGAACCGAAATCGCAAGGGGTCGCCACGCGGCCATTCTCCAGCGCGCCGTAGAGTTCCGCCACCCGATGAGCCAGAAGCCCGCCGGAAAATCCATCGAGCAGGATGTGATGCGCAGCATGATACCAGATCCAGCGTCCCGCATGCAGCCGAAGCAAAGCACTCTGCCACAGATCGTCCTCTGCGAGGTCGACAGGCTTGCCGAGCTCCGCCGCCATCCAGGCCTCAGCTGCCGCGGCAGGGTTCGCTTCCCTTTCAAAATCAACAACCTGGAATTGCCCTTCGTAACGATCGAGCGAAACCTGGTAGGGCTGGCCATCAAGCTCGCGGATGCGGGATCGCAGCACCGGAAGCTCGCAGGTCAATTGCATCAAGGCCGCCCAAAAACTCTGTGGATTGAGATTTCCGTTGATTTCGATCGCTTCGCCCAGCATGAAACTCCAGCCGGAGCCTGATATTTTTTCCTTCAACCACATACCAGACTGCGGCAACGAAAGCTCTCTTACTTTGTTGCTGTGTTGGAATATAGAATTCATGGCGTTTTTACACTCCAATCCCGAAACAAGACACATGTATTCGGCACCAGTGGACGCACAGTCCAATGGAAAATATTTTCATTCATTTTATAAAAATCAAAAATTAGAGGAATTCTACAATAGAAGAAGACCTCCAATGCGACTTTCAGTCATTTATGTTTGTAAAGCCAACATAGCAGACTTTTTTTGTGCTATGCAATGTGAGGGTCCCTACGATTTGTCGTTCGCAAAAACAAATAGGGCGCAATTGGGAAAACCCATACAAACGCATGGGTTGAACTCCGGACAAAGATGGCAGAACTGCGGACGCGCGCAGCAAGGCCATGCTGCAGCGCACGCAACAAAGCTTTGTTGAAACAGCAAGGTAGCTGGAAACGGGCCCGACTGCGGCCGGGACCGCCAGTTGTTTATAAGCACGCCCTTGCGGTCGCAGGCGCGGTCACGTCCCGCAGAAGGTCCGCGTGACACGCTGGTCAGGGGTTGGAGGCACCCTCAGGTCAGCGGTTTCGGGATCTTCGACATAGGGATTGGCCAGTGCCTCGACCAACCTGTGAAAGAAGGAGAAGTCGTTGTAGATCGCAGCCGCGATCGCCTCCTCGATCCGGTGGTTGCGGGGGATGAGTGCCGGATTGACCGCCTCCATCGCCGCCTGCCGCTGAGCCTCCGTACGTGCGTCCTCGATCCGGGCACGCCAGCGGGCAAGCCAGTCGGACAATCCGAGCGAAGTCGTGAAGAGATCGGTGAGCGTCTCCATCGCGGCCCCGCCAGCGACCTTGGAGAGAGTGCGAAAGGTCAGCGTGAAGTCAGCCTCGCCCTGATGCATCAACTCGAGGAAATCGGTGATCAGAAGGCGGTCGTCCGCCCCCTCACCCGTCATGCCGAACTTGACCTTGAACAGATCAAGCCACTCGGCCTGGAAGGTATCGCCGAACCCCTTGAGGACGCCATTCGCCGCCTCGACTGCCTTTTCCTCATCCCCATCGAGGAGTGGCAGAAGGCATTCGGCGAGCCGCGCAATGTTCCACTGGCCGATGCCTGGCTGGTTCGCATAGGCATAGCGTCCGCGCTGGTCGATCGAGGAAAACACCTTGCGGGGATCATATTCGTCGAGAAACGCACAGGGGCCAAAATCGATGGTTTCGCCTGATATGGCCATGTTGTCGGTGTTCATCACGCCGTGGATGAAGCCGATCGACAGCCAGCGGGCGATGAGCCTTGCCTGCCGTTCGGCGATCAGGGTGAGCATGGCGAGATAGGGATTGTCCGCCGCCCTCGCTTCCGGATAGTGCCGTTCGATCACGTGGTCAGCGAGCGTCTTCACCGCGTCCTCGTCGCCTTGCGCCGCGAAGAACTGGAAGGTGCCGACGCGGATATGACTGGCCGCGACGCGGGTGAAGACGGCGCCGGGCAGCATGGTCTCCCGGACGACCTGTTCACCGGTCGAGACAGCCGCCAGCGCCCGGGTGGCCGGCACTCCAAGCGCTGCAAAGGCTTCCGACACAATGTATTCGCGCAGGACCGGTCCGAGCGCGGCAAGCCCGTCGCCGTTGCGCGAAAAGGCGGTCCGTCCCGCCCCCTTGAGCTGGATGTCGCGACGGTCTCCGTGCCGGTCGATGACCTCTCCCAGCAGAAGCGCGCGTCCATCGCCAAGCTGCGGATTGAAATGGCCAAACTGGTGACCGGCATAGGCCTGCGCCAGCGGCTCGGCCCCGAGCGGGATCACCTGGCCGGATAGCAGCTGAGCGAGCTGCACTTCGTCTGCGCCGCCCACATCGAGCCCGAGCTCTTCGGCCAACTCACGATTGAAGCGGATGAGGTCAGGCGCACGGGCCGCAGCCGGTCTGGCCGGCCGGTGGAAGGTCTGCGGCAGGCGGGCATAGCTGTTGTCGAAGGAAAACAAGTTGACACTCCCTGTTCGGCATCGCGCCGGACATGCGTTGGATACGTTTCCCCAATATGGGCGGCCGGCACGCCGGGGCAAGACGAAACGGCGCTGGCGAGAGCAGCCGCCTCGCAAGACCTGGGCGCTTGGATGGCCTGTGGTTTTTGCGCATGCTGCCGGCGGATTGACATTGAAGGTCCGGTTATCGACCCCGGGGGCCGACGGATGCAACCCCTGTGGAAAGCCGACCAGTCGCGGCAGAGCGCTCGCTTGCGCAGACCGAGGGCGAAAGGCTACGGTCCAGCGATGCAATGGGGCGCCCGGTCAAGACGCGCGCCCGGATCTGGAACCAAACGCCATGCGCCCGAAGACATCCCTGCTTGCCGCCCTCATTCTCCCGCTCGCGGTCCTTTCCGCCTGCACGACGACGGAGGACGCCAACCGCGCCCTGCAGTCGCGCTGGATCGGCCAGCCCGTGGAGCGCTTCTTCGCGGCCTACGGCCCTCCGGTCGATGAATACCCGCTGTCATCGGGCAAGATCTACACCTGGCGCGGCGGCGACAAGACACGCTACATCCCGCCGACCTATTCGAGCCCCGAACCCGCCCGCACGACCGTCCGCACGGAAACCCGCACCGACAGCGCAGGCAAGACGGTGGTCACCCAGACGCGTGTGGTCACCCGCGACCCCTTCTGGGAGCCTGAGATGATCAGCCCGCCGCAATACCAGCAGCTCTTCTGCGAATTGCAGATCAACACCGACAAGGCAGGCGTGATCGCCACGATCCGGGCCAGCAATGATACCGATGGCGACGGTCTCAGCCTGTCGCGCTGCGCGGAAGTGCTGGGCGTGGAGAAACAATAGGAACGAACGGAACGCCTTGGAACGAGGCAGCAATTGCGACCGCCCTGTCCTGCCCGCGTCACGTGCTGCCGCAGACGCCATGGCTTGACCACCGGCATTCGACGTAGGTTTGCGCGATCCTTTGCCGTGGACATCCGCGCACGGGTTACGCTAGGCTCGGTCATGGTTTAAGGGTACGATCGGCGGGACCGAATTCCGGCCGCCTTGAGTCGACCAATTAGAGGGACGAAAAAAGACATGTTGAAGCGCCTTTCACTCACCGCTGCCCTGTTTACGATGGCTGCAGCCCCTGCCTTTGCCCATCTTGATCCTGCCGCACACGGCTCGCTGATGGCCGGCATCTCCCATCCGCTCTTCGGCGCCGACCACATCCTGGCCATGGTCGCCGTGGGCATCTGGGCAAGCCAGATCGGTGGACGTGCGCTTCTTGCCGTACCGGCCGCCTTCGTCTCGATGATGGCCGTCGGCTTCGGCCTCGCCGTCGCGGGCGTATCCCTGCCCTTCGTCGAGCCGGCGATCCTTGCATCCGTCATCGGTCTCGGTCTGCTGGTCGCTGCCGCCGTCCGCCTGCCGGTCGCAGCCTCTGCCGCTGTCGTCGGCCTCTTCGCTCTGTTCCATGGCCATGCCCATGGCGGTGAACTGGGTGCTGCCGGTGCACTGTCTTTCGGCCTCGGCTTCCTGATCGCCACTGCGGCTCTGCATGGCGCCGGCATCGCACTCGGCTTTGGCGTCACCCGCCTCGGCCCGGCGGTGGCCCGCGTATTGGGCGTTGCCACAGTGTTTGGTGGCGCCGCGATCGCCTTCGGCTGATCGGTTCGCGTCTGGCTGTTTCAAGCCTCACATGACATCCAAACGGCGGCTCTCGGGCCGCCGTTTTTGTTTGCCGTCGAAGAGAGAACCGATCCGCCGGCCTCAAGCTTCACCGACAAAGCACCAGGTTGAGGCAAACCGCCTGAGGTGTCGGCAGCCGCACGGCAAGAGACGCGCCAGAAGGCGACTTGGCCGGAACCTCGACATGAAAGAACGGCGCGACAGGATCGCGCCGTTCCATGCTTCCAAACAAAAGAGATCTTTGCGGCTCAGAACTCTTCCCAGTCGTTGCGAACGGCAGCATTGCCCTGGAAAGCCGAGGCAAGCTTGCGGCTGAGCGTCCTGGCCGGAGACGCATTCTGGACCTCGGCGCCGCCCGCCGGTCGTGGCCGATGGGACGCCGCCTGTGCAGGCTGGCCCATCCTGAACTGCGCCAACAATCCGTTGAGGGCACCCACCTCCTTGGCCAGGCTGTAGCTGGCTGCGGTGGTCTCCTCGACCATGGCCGCATTCTTCTGCGTGTCCTGGTCCATCTGGTTGACCGCCGTGTTGATCTGCTGCAGTCCCGAAGACTGTTCCTGAGCCGCTTCGACGATGGCAACCACGTGGCGGTTGATTTCCTGGACCTCGGCCACGATGTTTTCCAGGGCCTTGCCGGTATGGCCGACCAGTTGCACGCCCTCCTGGACCTGCTCGTTCGACGCCATGATCAGCGACTTGATCTCCTTCGCGGCCGTCGCCGAACGCTGGGCAAGCTCACGCACTTCCTGAGCCACGACCGCAAAACCCTTGCCGGCTTCACCGGCACGAGCGGCCTCGACCCCGGCATTCAACGCCAAGAGGTTTGTCTGGAAGGCAATCTCGTCGATCACGCCGATGATGTTGGAGATCGACTGCGACGACTGCTCGATCTTTTCCATCGCGACCACGGCCTTGCGGACGATGTTGCCGGACTCTTCGGCACCCGACTTGGTGCGGGACACCAGCTGGCCGGCCTCCTGGGCACGCTTCGTGCTGTCCTTGACCGTCGTGGTGATCTGCTCGAGGGCGGCTGCAGTCTGCTCCACGGCAGCGGCCTGCTGTTCGGTACGCTTGGCAAGATCGTCGGCAGCCGACTTGATCTCGTTTGACCCGGCATCGATGCCCCGGGCATTTGTGGCAACCCGGGACAGGGCGTCTTCGAGCTTGGAGGCAGAGGTGTTGAAGTCCATGCGCACGCCGTCCAGCGACTGGACAAAGGGCTGGTCGATGCGGAAGGACAGGTCACCGTCAGACAGGCGGGACAGCGCCATGGCGAGGTTGTCGACCGCGAACTTGACGTCCTCGGCTTCCTTCAGGGTCTGTTCCTGGCGCGCCAGCCGCTCCTGCTCGCTGATGCTGCGATTGGCCTCGGCCTCGCGTTCAAGTCGGGTCCGGTCCTTGGCATTGGTCCGGAAGACCTCGGCCGCCTTGGCGATCTGACCGATTTCATCGTGACGCCCGAGGCCCGGAATGTCGTCTTCGACATTGCCCTCGGCAAGTCCCGCCAGGCGGGCCCGCAGGGTCAGCATCGGCCGCGTGATGCCGGCCTGCGAAATGTAGAGCGCAACCGCAAAGGCGACGATCAGCCCCGCAGCAACACCGAAGATGCTCGAGCGCGTTGCAGAAGAAACAGCATCCCCAAGCGCAGCAGTGCCATCCGTCAGAAGCGTCTGCATGGCCTGGTTCTGATTGCCGCTGAGCGTCGACAGCTTGCCGAACAGTTCCTCGTGCTTCGCCTGCGTCGCTGCGACCTGCGCCGTGTCGCCGGCAGCGGCAGCCGCGAGCATCTGGTCGAGATTCTGCTTGAGTTCGGCGATGAACGCGGTGAGTTCCTTGAGCGCTTCGGTGCGGCTCGGGACCTCCTTGATCACCCGTTCATAACGCTCGGTCGCGGTCTTGAAGTTCTTCTCATAGCGCTCGGCAAGCGCTTTGTATGCCTCAGACTTGGGATCCATGTCGGCCATGCGCAGCGACATCGAGACAGACGTCCAGATCGCGGCGGAGGCGCGTGCCCCGAGGATCGTCAGATCCGCCTCCCGGGTCAGGAGAACCTGGTACTGGTTATTGGTAGAATTCAGGGTCACCGCCAGCCAGGCTGAAGTTGCGGTGGACATGATCGCCAGAACCAGGAGTGCAACGAGCACCTTGCTTCTGATCGTCAGCTTTTCCAACATGAAGTGTTCCTTTCGGGCACGAAGAATACCGGAGCCAGGGCGCACGAAGCTCACACCGGCACCGCGGTTGAGAGCGAGGCCGATGATCTCCGTTCGCAGGTGAGACTGCGCCTTTCGGCACGCCTGACACTGAAATCGAAAAAATGTGGGGAAGCCCATTCATTGAGCCGAAAGACGAGCCTCGCGGAGGCCCGAAGGGAAGCCAGTGACGGAGATCCAGAGGACGGAGTCCGACAACTTTTGCAGCCCTTCGACGATCACCGACGAGAACGAGGACTGCACGGAAGACATTGTCATCCGCGACCATTTGTCGAAATTACGAATATCGGCATATCGTCAACAAATGGTTAGGCATGTATCGCAAGCGACACACGCAGGTGGCGTCCCCAACATTCGATCCAATCACGCTGGGATGCGCCTTGCCGCCCGCTTCAGCTCGCAGCTTCGGTGACGAAGGGCATGATGTCGACGCCGTCGCCGGGAAAGACAGTGATATGTGGATGATCCCGGAAGAGTTCAGCCGCGGCGCCAGCGGTCTCGGCTTCGACGATCAGATAGCCGCAGATCGCATTCGTCGCAGGCGAGATGCCGTCACGCGTGACCCGGGTCGTCTTGCCGACCATGCCACCGCGATTGACGATCGCAGCGGCGTTGCGCTCTTCCCACGCCACCCATCGAGGAACGCCCGCGGCATCGATCGCATCCTGCTCGACCTTGGAGAGACTGCGGAAACGCGCGAGGTCCTCGGGCTTCATCGTGTAGACAGCAAGAAACTTCGGCATGCTGGCTGCTCCGACTCAGGTGAGTACACCGCAAAACCTAGCGCGATAGTTGCGCCGAGTCACCGTGGTCCACCAGCCCACACGAGAGGCGATCAGCCACGCCCGCGATAGGTCGCGACACCCTGATCGGGCAGCCAGACGCCTTCCGGCGGAGCCCCTGTCTGCCAGAATACATCGATTGGAATACCGCCACGCGGATACCAGTAGGCGCCGATCCGAAGCCATTTCGGATCGAGCAGCTCGACGATGCGCTTGCCGATATAGACAGAGCAGTCTTCGTGAAAGGCGCCGTGATTGCGGAAGGCAAACAGGAAGAGTTTCAACGACTTCGACTCCACCAGCCAGTCGCCGGGTATGTAGTCGATGACAATATGGGCGAAATCCGGCTGGCCGGTCATCGGGCAGAGCGAGGTGAATTCGGGTGCCGTGAAGCGCACGACATAATCGGTACCGGCATTGCCGTTCGGTACGCGTTCAAGGACAGCCGTCTCGGGGCTGGTGGGCGCTTCCACGGATTGGCCGAGCTGGGTCAGCCCGGAAACATCGGTCTTGCTCATGGGATATCCTCTTATTCTCAACGTCCGAATTCGATGCCGGCGCCATGCGCCACTTCGTTTTCGGGCTCGACATGGATGGTAACCCGGGTCCCTGGCACGGCCTTGTGCACGGCCATTTCCAGCCGATCGCAGATCACATGCGCATCGCGCACCGACATGCCTTCGGGCACGACCAGATCGAAGGCAACGAACGTGACGGCACCGGCGCGACGTGAGCGGAGATAATGCACGCCAAGCGAGCCCTGCGAATTCTCCTTGATCGCCTGACGGATCGCTTCGGCGTCCTCCGGAGAAACGGCAATGTCCATCAAGCCCGCCACCGACTGCGCGATCACCTTCCAGCCCTGCCAGATGATGTTGAGCGCAACCAGGATCGCGAGAACGGGATCGAGAATGGCATAGCCTGTGACCAGCACCGCCAAGAGCCCGATGATGACGCCGAGCGAGGTCACCACATCGGACATGATGTGCTGGCCATCGGCCGACAGCGCCGGCGAGCGATGGCTGCGACCGGTTCGAATGAGAAGGGTCGCCCAGGCCGCATTGATGACAGCGGCGGCGCCGTTGATCGCGAGACCGAGGAATGGCGCCTCCGGCAGCGAAGGGGTCTGCAGCGCCGGGATCGCCTCGCGGATGATAAGCAACGCCGCGACCACGATCAGCACACCTTCGAGAACAGCCGATAGATACTCGGCCTTATGGTGGCCGTAAGGGTGATCGTCATCGGCGGGCTTCTGCGCATAGCGGATGACGAAATAGGCAAGGAAGGCGGCGATGACGTTGACGGTCGATTCCAGCGCATCGGACAGAAGCGCGACAGATCCCGTCACCCACCAGGCTAGGAGCTTCAACCCCATGACCCCGAAGGCAAGCGGAATGCCCCAGAAGGCGAGCCGCCGAACCAGATTGTCTTCCTGCGCCACCATGGCTTGCTTCCCTGCAGATGCGAGTGAATTGCAGACGCAATTCCAAAAACGACAAAACCGCCCGGCAAAGCGGGCGGTTCGGCTGGATGTCGGCAGTGTAATGGCGAAGGGTTAAGGCGAGGTCAAGGCGGGAGATGGGGTTTGCACAGCGGGATGCGCATTCAGGTATCTGGCAACGACGGGCTAAGATCTCTCAGGAATTTACGAAGAATGTCGGCACTCCTCTGGCCGCGCGCATCTCGAATGTCGATGACAAGGACCTCGTCAGGGGTGATCGCGTAGAGCAGCGAAAACGGCGTGCCACGAATGTGATACTCTCTAACCCGATCGAGATCCTCGAAGCGTGCGGCGCTCTCCGGATAGGTCAGGATAGTTTGCTCAGCCAAGGCAAGGGCAGCAGATGCCGCCACGACATCGAGTTGCGGGTGGCTCCGATAGTAGCGGCGCATCCAGCGAAGGCCGAGTTCGGAGGTCGGCAGATAGCGGAGCGGCATCGCCTTCAGCGTCCCTGCGGGAAATCGTCCTCATCCGAGAGAAGCCACTGATGGATCGCAGCGCTGTCGACCGCCTTTACATTACCGGCATCGATGAGACTTAGGCCGTGATGTAGCAGCTCACGCGTGGCCACGCGTTCTTCCACGAGGTTGCGGATCGCCTGATCAGCGAGGTCGGCCGGAGAACGGTTGTCGAAGCGCGCAATCTCTTCCAGCGCCTCGTTCAGGCCGACGTCGATTTCAGTTGTTACAACGACCTTGTTCATCGGATCATGGCTCCCTGGCAACGTGGCGCAAAGAAACTCTGCAACGGAGTGCGGGGGCTGTCAAACAGAGCTTCGGGGCGCCGAAGCGCCCCGCCCTCAATCCTTATGCCGCCTTCACTCTCGTCCGCTTCGCCAGCTTCTCGACAACATTCTCGATCATCCGCATGCCGGCGTCGCCGCCGAGTGTCATGATCGATTCCGGGTGGAACTGCACGGCGACGACCGGTTCCTTGGTGTGCTCGATGCCCATGATCGTGCCGTCTTCGCTTTCCGCGGTGATGACGAAATCACGATGGAGCGTTGCGGGATCGGCAAAGATCGAGTGGTAGCGGCCGACGGTCACTTCCTTGCCCAGGCCTTCGAAGACGAGGCCGGGTTCGAGCACGCGGATGCGGGACGGCTTGCCGTGCATGGGGACAGCCAGCTGCCGAAGGTCGCCGCCATAGGCTTCGGCGAGCGCCTGCAGGCCGAGGCAGACGCCGAAGATCGGAAGCTCGCGCGCCCGCGCCTTCTTGATCGTCGCCTTGCAATCGAAATCGGTCGGTGAGCCGGGACCGGGCGAGAGCACGACGAGATCCGGGTTCAGCCGATCGAAGATCTCCTCCGGTACCGGCGTGCGCACCGTGTTCACGGTCGCACCGGTCTGGCGGAAATAGTTGGCGAGCGTGTGAACGAAGCTATCCTCATGGTCGACCAGCAGGATGTTGACGCCCTCGCCCACCCGCGCCACGCCGCGCTTGGACTTGGGATCGGACTTGGCGTCGCGGATGGCGGCGATCATGGCGGAGGCCTTCAGTTCGGTTTCGGCTTCTTCTTCCTGCGGGTCGCTGTCGTTGAGCAATGTGGCACCGGCGCGCACTTCGGCAATGCCGTCCTTGATGCGCACGGTGCGCAGCGTCAGGCCCGTGTTCATGTCGCCGTTGAAGCCGACCATGCCGATCGCACCACCATACCAGGCGCGCGGGCTCTTCTCGTGCTTCTCGATGAAACGCATGGCCCAGAGCTTCGGCGCACCTGTCACGGTGACGGCCCAGGCATGGGAAAGGAAACCGTCAAAGGCATCCATGCCGTCGCGGAGCCGCCCCTCGATGTGGTCGACCGTATGGATCAGGCGCGAATACATCTCGATCTGGCGGCGGCCGATGACCTTGACCGAACCCGGCTCGCAGACGCGAGACTTGTCGTTGCGGTCGACATCCGAGCACATGGTGAGTTCGCTCTCGTCCTTCTTGGAGTTGAGCAGCTTCAGGATCTGGGCGGAATCCTCGATCGGGTCCGAACCGCGCTTGATCGTGCCCGAGATCGGGCAGGTCTCTATGCGCCGGCCGTTGACACGCACGAACATCTCCGGCGAAGCACCGACGAGATATTCCTGGTTTCCGAGATTGATGAAGAAGGAATAGGGCGACGGATTGATTTCCTTCAGCCGCTTGGAGATCTGCGACGGCTTCGAGTCACAGCGTTCCATGAACTTCTGACCGGGAACGACTTCGAACAGGTCGCCCTTGCGGAAGCTCTCCTTGGCCTTGACAACCAATTCAGCATATTCGCCCGGCCGATGATCGCCGCGCGGCGGGATCGTATCGGTGTGCTGGAACGGCTCCGGCGCAATTTCTTCCGACTGGCCGACGGTGGTCACATCGCCCTTGGTGAAGTCGTAGCGATCGATCCAGGCCTTGGCGGAATAGTGGTCGACGACGAGGATCTCGTCCGGCAGGAAAAGCACCATGTCGCGCTGGTCGTCGGGACGGGTGAGTTTCAGGTCGATGGCATCGAACTGGAAGGCGAGATCATAGCCGAAGGCGCCAAACAGGCCGATGGCAGCGTCTTCTTCCGAGTAGAACAGCGCGGTGATGGCGCGCAGCACGGTAAAGACCGTCGGGATCTTCGAGCGTTCTTCCTCGGTAAACACACGTGACGGCTGCTTGACGTCGAGATCGAGCCGGGTCGCGGTGCGCTCACCCAGTGCCAGATCCTCGACGGAGGCCAGAGCCTCCGCGATCATGGTCAAAAGCGCCTCGCCCCGGCCGTTATAGGCTTCGATCCACACCTTGCGGCCGAAGGAGGAAATGCCGAGCGGCGGATCGACGATGGCGGTATCCCAGCGGGTATAGCGACCGGGATATTCATAGTTGGAGGAGAAGACAGCACCGCGCCGCTCGTCGAGCTTGTCGACATAGCTGGAAACGGCATCGGCATAGGGCGTCGGCCGGCGCTTGCGCGTAACGGTCACACCGCCGCGCGTCTGGTAGGCTTCCGCACCGTCTTCCTGCAAAATCGTCGACATGTCAGTCCTTTTCCGTTCTTCGAGGCCCTCTCCCGGCGCCTTGAATACAAAAAAGCCGCCTCAGGAGTGTTTCCGGGCGGCTTTGGGTCAATCGTCTCAAGACATGACTGGTCAAGGCCGCGTTAGCGTGCCCACCACCAAGCAAAGGTCTTAGAAACGATCTTCATGGGCGATTTGATAACCCGAGGCGAAGCCGTGCGCAAGCAGGATTTGCTGACACCGTCTGCGGTTGAATATCCAAAATTCGACAATCCTTGTTATATAAAAATTAGCAAAACTCGATTTAGCGTTATCTCATTCTACACAGGATTGCATCGGTGAACTTGATCTCGCTTACGGGGACCTCCGCATGACAATGACCATTTCTCGCAGCCTGGCATTTTTCGGGCTTTTCGTCGCGCTCGGCTTCGGCCTGGCACTCGGCGTTTTCTACTACAGCTTCGAGCGCCTGAAGGTGAACGGCCCGGTCTTTGACGAACTTCAGCTCGGGCAGGAATTCATCGCCGACATCATGCCGCCGCCGCTCTTCCTGATGGAACCCTTCCTGATCGCATTTGAAACCGGCTCCGGTGCGGAAAATGCCGACCAGAACATCCGGCGCATCATCATCGCCCGCCAGACCTATGCGAAATCCATGCGCCGCTGGCAGTATTCCGGCCTGGCCCCCGAGATCCTCGAAGGACTGCGCAACAAGGTGAAACCCTCCGCCGACACTTTCTGGACCGAAATGAACGAGGTCTTCATCCCGGCAGTGAAGGCCAAGAACCGGATCGTCATGTCACGCAGCCTGAAGCGGCTCGAAGAGGCCTACGAAACCCAGCGGGCGGCTGTGGTCGAGTTGACCGCGCTGGCGCAGGACGACATGCGCGCCCACAAGGAAACGTCGCTTGCCACGGGGCACAACCTGACGATCTTCATCGCCATTGCCTCCGGGCTGGCCTTCCTGTTGCTGGTCGCCGGACTGCTCATCTTCCGCCGGCGTGCAGTGGCACCGCTGGGCCAGTTCGGCCGGTACATGAATGATCTGGCCGGCGGCGACTACGAGACCCCCGTCCCCTATGCGCATCGCCGGGACGAGATCGGCACCATGTCGCACGCCGTCGCCGTATTCCGCGAGGCGGGACTGGAGAAGATCCGGCTGCAACAGGAGGCTGAACGCCAGCAGGGCGTAATCGAGGCGGAGCGCAACGCCCGGCTGGCCTCCCAGACCGCCCAGGCGGAGAACCTTCAGCGCGTTATCACGGATCTCGGCGCCGGTCTCGAACGCCTGTCGCAGTTCAACATCCGCAACACGCTGGACGTGCCCTTCCAGCCGGAATTCGAGCAACTGCGCCACGATTTCAACAAGTCGCTCGCCGTCTTCCAGGAAACCATGGCCCAGGTGCTCGACAAGGCCAAGCAGATCGAGAGCAATGCCGGCGCGCTGCAGCAATCCTCCGACCAGCTGGCCAAGCGGACAGAGCAGCAGGCTGCCGCCCTGGAGGAAACCGCAGCCGCGCTGCAGGACGTCACGAAGAACATCCGCGACTCCTCCAATCGCACGGGCAGCACCCGCGACAAGACCCGCAATGCCCGCGCCAGCGTCGCCAAGTCGACCAAGGTGGTACAGGATGCCATCGAAGCCATGCGGCGTATCGAGGCGGCCTCGTCCAGCATTGCGAGCATTACCGACGTGATCGACCAGATCGCCTTCCAGACCAACCTTCTCGCCCTCAATGCCGGCGTCGAGGCTGCCCGGGCCGGCGATGCCGGGAAGGGTTTTGCCGTGGTCGCCCAGGAAGTCCGCGATCTCGCCCAGCGTTCGGCCTCCGCTGCCAAGGAAATCAACAGCCTGATCGCGCAATCCGGTCGCGAGGTCGCAGCCGGCGTGGCGCTGGTGCGTGACACCGGCGAAGTGCTCGGCGAGATCGAGACCAGCATTGCCGCCATCGCCTCCGATGTCGAGGCGATCACCGCCTCCGCCGAGGAACAGGCCTCCGGCCTTGGCGAAATCAACCAGGCCGTCAACCAGATGGACCAGCTAACGCAACAGAATGCCGGCATGGTCGAGGAAACCAGCGCCGCCACGCACTCGCTGAGCGAAGAGGTGAGCGAACTGGTGCGCCTCGTCGGCCAGTTCGTCTTCAACCGCCGTTCCCGCGTGCGCGACACGCCGGAAGACATGGCAAAGACCATCGCCATGCGCGGCCAGTCCGCCGTCGCCCGCTCGGCAGCGTGACGACCGGCACGAAACACCGGGACATCAAGACAAACGCAAACGGCGGCACCGAAAGGCGCCGCCGTTGACGTTGTGTGCCCGAGTTCTGAGGATCAGAACTTCTGGGTGAGCGAGATTTTGAAGGTCCGGCCGGGTTCGGAGTAGAATTCCCGAGCCTGCGTCGACGAATTCGTACGAACCGATGCGTAATCGTAATACGTCTTGTCGAAGACGTTGTAGATCCCAGCCGTTATCCGCATGCCGTTAAGCTGCTCCGGCTCCCACCAAGCATTAAGATCGACAACACCATAGCCTTCAGTCTCGAAGTAAGTGGTGCCCGATGCGCCCTTGCCGTCGTCATCTCGGGAAGCACCGACGCCGATGAAGTCGGCGCCGACGCCCCAGAAGTCAGTATCGTATCCGATGCTTGCGACAGCTTTGATGGGGGCGACGGATCGCAGGAAGGTATCGTTCTCCAGATCGTTGCCCTTTGCGTAAGCCAAACCGGCGCTAATGCGGAAGCCGTTGTCAAAGTGCTTGTGGGCTCCGAGTTCGATCCCGTAGATCTCGGCATCAGAGATATTCAGATACTGAGTGATCCCCTGAGGATAGCTAGCGAGGGAGTAACCCAAAGCGGTCGCCTCTGCAGAAGTAAGCCCGCGACTATCGATGAAGTTCTTGTATCGATTGTAGAACATGGAGACACGTGCTCCCATGTCCTCGTCACCGAGGTTAGCGCCTATTTCAAAACCGTTGCTAGTTTCGGATTCGAGATCGGGGTTGCCGAGCCGCAGATAGGTACCCGTCCCACCGAAAGAGCTGTACAGCTCTGACGCGGTCGGCGCTCGGAAGCCCATGGCCCACTGGGCGAACACTTCTACATCCGGTGTCAAATCATAGGCAGCACGCAGCTTCGGCGAGATCGCCATATCCTCGAAGCCATCTGGCAACGACGGATTGCTATAGTTGTCGTCATAGGCGTCCGTCATAACTGGCTCGTGGCGGATCCAGTCGAAGCGCAATCCTGGGGTCACCTTCAAACCGGTCGCGGCCGCGGAGATTTCGTCATCAAGATAAATCCCGATACGATCACTCTCAACCCGCGGCGTGTCAGCCTGATTGGTATGAAGAAAGTTACACGCCGCGTTCGCGCCTATATACGGGGGGCTCGTCGGGCAATTATCATAACCCGAGGAGTACTGTTCTGATACACCGGTCGCCATATCAAAACCGAGTGTCAAGCGATGGTCCAGAACGCCAGTCTTCAACTCGCTCTGAACGGCGCCGACCAGACCAATAGTGCGGTCCGTATTGTCATTCTCACGGCCGATGTCGCCAATTACTGACGTCGAACGGTAGCCTGTGTAGCCCTCCATGGTCCGGTTCTTCTGCCAGTAGAGCGATGCCCAGGCATTGGAGATCAGTGTGCCCTCGGATTGAGCCTCGAATTCATAGTCGAGAGACACGCGGTCGCGATCGGTATCCTTCTGGGTGTAGTAATCATTTTCGCGATAGTTGCCGGCCGCCGATTGGTTAGTTTTGGAGTTCGTGTCACGATCGCGACGGAAACGTTCAGCCGTCAAACCGACAGTGTGACCTCCCTCAAGCTCTTGGCGCAACTTGAGGAGCAGATTGTGCTGATCATAGTCGGAGGGGTTGGCTTCCGTGCGGGTCGCACCGAGTTCGTCCACCGTGCCGTTCGTTTCGCGTTCATGTCCCTTTTTGTATCCGCCCTGGAAGAGCACAGAGGTATTCTCGACAATACGTGCTCCGGCAACGGACGTTTCGAAGCTGCGATCGGCGCTGTCATAGGTCAACTTGACCACGGCGCCCCAATCTCTGTCAGGACGGACCAGATCATCGGCGGTCAACGTCCTCAAACCGAGAACACCACCGAGCGCACCGCTGCCGGCTCGACTGGAATCAGCACCACGCATGACATCGACCGCCGATAGCGAGCTGAAGCTAAACGTGTCTACACCACCGCTCGCGCCGCGCGTCGCGTCAAAGAGGTACGGTACGGGGATTCCGTCGACCGTCGTCAACACGCGGCTCCCCTCAAGACCACGGATGTTTACGGCACCAGTGCTTCGGTTAAAGGTCACGCCCGGCTCAGCCACGCGTCCGAGATCCTCAATGCTGGTGATCTGCTTTGCATCGATCTCCTCTGCCGTCGTCTGCGTGGAAAGCGGCGTATCCGCAACCGAACCGGCCGGCACCCTCTTCCCCTTGACGATGATCGTCTCCAGCTGTGTTTCGTCCTGGGCGGCCGTCGCAGTGTCCTGGGCACGGGCGGGAACGAGGGTGGACGTCACCGCCAGTGCGGTGCAGGCGAGCAGGAGGGGGCGAAGAGACCGGGAGCCCATGCATGTATCCTTTCCATGGCCGCACAAAAGGGTTCCCGCACACGGAAAACGGGTGCGGGGCGGCCGGATGTGATTGCGTCAAAAACGTGGCAGAGACGATGATTTCTGCCGTAATCATGCCGTATAAAACATGATTATAAACGTCAAGATATAAAACATGATTCTTTTGATCATGAATTTAGTCACGTCGCAACGTGACAGAATTACCACAGGTTTTCAGGGGTTTTAAAAAGGCGCCCTAAAACAGCCCCTCGATGGCACCGGCCTGAGCCAGGCGAATTCGCTCCGAAGACGGCACGCGTGGCAGGCCCGGCATGGTCATGATCTCGCCGGTGATTGCCACCACAAAGCCGGCGCCGGCGGAGAGCCGGACCTCGCGGACATGTACGCTGTGGCCCTCGGGCGCACCACGCAGCGTCGGATCGGTCGAGAAGGAATACTGCGTCTTGGCCATGCAGACCGGCAAGTTGCCATAGCCCTGCCGCTCCCAGTCGGCGAGTTGGTCACGGACCGCCTTGTCGGCCGTCACCTCGCCGGCCCGGTAGATCTCGGTGGCGATCCGCTCGATCTTGGAGAAGAGCGGCATGGCATCCGGATAGAGCGGATGGAAGCTCGACGGCGTCTCGGCGATCCGGACGACGGCCTCGGCAAGTTCGGTGATACCGGCCGAGCCGTCCGCCCAGTGCCGGCAAAGCACGGCCTCAGCCCCGAGCCCCTTGGCGACGGCTCTGACGGCTGCGATTTCTGCTTCGCTGTCGCCGGTGAAATGATTGATCGCCACGACAGCCGGCACGCCGAATTTGGCGAGATTTTCCAGATGCCGCGCCAGGTTGACCGCGCCGCGCTCGACGGCTGCGACATCCTCGCGGGAGAGATCCTCCTTGGCCACGCCGCCATTCATCTTGAGCGCCCGGACCGTCGCGACGATGACGACGGCAGAGGGTGTCAGCCCCGCCTTGCGACACTTGATATCGAAGAATTTCTCAGCGCCGAGATCCGCCCCGAAGCCGGCTTCGGTCACCACATAATCGCCGAGCTTCAGCGCCGTCGTCGTCGCCACCACAGAATTGCAACCATGCGCGATATTGGCGAAGGGCCCGCCATGAACGAGCGCCGGATTGTTTTCCAGCGTCTGCACGAGGTTGGGCTGCATCGCCTCCTTGAGCAGCACCGCCATCGCCCCGTCGGCCTTCAGGTCGCGGGCAAAGACCGGTGTCTTGTCACGACGATAGCCGATGATGATGGCGCCGAGACGCCGCTCCAGATCCTCCAGATCGGTCGCAAGGCACAGGATCGCCATGACCTCGGAGGCGACCGTGATGTCGAAACCCGCCTCGCGAGGGAAACCGTTCGAGGCGCCACCGAGCGAGGTCACGATATGGCGCAGCGCCCGGTCATTCATGTCCATCACCCGCCGCCATGTGATGCGGCGCGTGTCGATGTTGAGTTCATTGCCCCAGTAGATGTGGTTGTCGATCAGCGCCGAAAGCAGATTGTGGGCCGAGGTGATGGCGTGGAAATCGCCGGTGAAATGGAGATTGATGTCCTCCATCGGCACGACCTGCGCATAACCGCCGCCAGCCGCCCCGCCCTTCACCCCGAAACAGGGCCCGAGCGAGGGCTCACGGATGCAGATGACGGCCTTTTTGCCGATCCGGTTCAGACCGTCGCCGAGACCGACTGTCGTCGTGGTCTTGCCCTCGCCCGCCGGCGTCGGATTGATCGCCGTCACCAGGATCAGCTTGCCGTCTGGACGGTCGCAGAGCCCCTTGATGAAGGAAGCGGAGATCTTCGCCTTGTCGTGACCATAGGGGATCAGGCTGTCCGAGGGGATGCCGAGCTTGCAGCCGACCTCCTGGATCGGCCGCTTGCTGGCTGCGCGCGCGATGTCGATATCCGATGGCACTGTCATGTTTCCCCCTGCCCTTCTGGTGGCAGGAGGATCGGACGATGGTGGCGGACTGGCAAGGCGCAAATGAATATTTTTTATGCGATCCCAACATCACCGCGTGCCCCCGATGTATGGATTGCTTGTCACGTTAACATCAATCTGAAGATGTATTAGGATAACAGAACACCAGAAGGGGAGCCGCAGCGATGACCAAACAGACCTTCAGCTTGACAACCTTCAATCTCTACAACCTCAACGAGCCAGAACTGCCACTCTATGAAAAGAGCAAGCCTTGGACAGCTGAAGAATATGCTCTCAAGCAATCGTTTACCGCACGACTTCTGCGAGAAATGGCGGCGGATCTCTTTGCATTTCAGGAACTCTGGCATGGTCAGAGCCTTCAAAACGCCTTTCATGCTGCCGGGATGGAGAACCACTACGATCTCGTCGTCCCAGACGACCACGTAGGCAAACGCATCGTCTGTGCCGCAGCTGTAAAAAAAGGACTGATAGTCGGTACTCCAATCTGGATTGAGAACTTTCCGGAGACATTCAATCTATCGAGTCGCGGCGAGGACCGCCAAACACCGCAGATCGCCGTCTCTGTGGATCGGTTCTCGCGCCCGGTGCTTCATCTGACGATCAAACCTGTGGCGACTGCACCTGAAATCCACGTCTATGTCTGTCACTTCAAGTCCAAGGGACCGACCAAGATCTTTCGCGAGCCTTGGTACGACAAAGACAGCCATTCGAAGCATGCCGAGGCTATCGGCTCGGCGCTATCGACCATCCGTCGCACAGCCGAAGCAACAGCGCTCAAGATCATTGTGACCGACAAAGTAAAGGAAACAGACATCCCCGCGATCATTGTCGGCGATGTCAACGACGGGGATTTGAGCAACACGGTCAACATATTGACCGGACAGCCGCGTTATCTGATGGGGCTGTCTCTCGGCGGCGGTGACGCGGATCTCTATACGGCCCAAACGTTGCAGCAATATCGCTCGACCCGCGACGTCTACTACACCCACATCCATCAAAACATCCGTGAATCACTCGACCAGATTCTGGTCAGCCAGGAGTTCTACGACAACAGCCGAAAACGCCTCTGGGCCTTCGATGGCATGGACATCGCCAACGACCACTTGAACAGCGAGGATCACCGTGCCGATGGCTCAAACGACCACGGCATTGTACGCGCCCGCTTCCGCTACGATCCGGCATAACAGAGCCGTTGCAGCACTCAGTGGTCAACATCGATTGGAGGACAACAGTCATCTCGTCGGGGATGCGGCTTCTGTACTATGCACGGGCGGAACACCCGTGGAGAGGATGCCGCCAGTGCGCCGCCTTCAAGAAAACGAGCCGCGCCGACCAATGTGGGGAGCGCATGGCCGCGCCAACCACGTCTCTCCCGCAAGCTCGCCCCCCGCCCTCCTGAGCCAGTCGATGGGCGGGCATGTCCCCCCAAGTTGAGGGAGAGCGGAATGTGACGCGCGCTGCCCTCCCCTTGAGGGGCGAAGTCGGTGCGCAGCTCCAGGGTGGGATGACGTTTGCGACCTGCGCCTCAGCCTCTCGCGTCAAACTCGCAGCCCGGCTCACCCCCACCCACCGCTGTGCGGCCACCTCCCCCTCAAGGGGGAGGTGGGAATGGTCGAAATCACCCTTCCCCGATTGCAATCAGGCTGGCATTGCCGCCAGCAGCCGCCGTATTCACCGAGATCACCTGCTCCACCGCAAAGCGGCTGAGATAGGCCGGGCCACCCGCCTTGAAGCCGGTGCCGGACATGCCGGGGCCACCAAAGGGCTGGGTGCCGACAACGGCGCCGATCATGTTGCGGTTGACGTAGATATTGCCGGTGTCGAGCGCTTCCGTGACGGTGCGGATCGTGGATTCGATACGGCTGTGAACGCCGAGTGTCAGGCCGTAGCCGGTCGCATCGATCGAGGCGATCACCTTGTCCAGAGCCTTCGCCTTCCAGCGCACGACATGCAGCACGGGGCCGAAGATTTCCTTCGTCAGCGCCTCGGGGCGGTCGAGCTCGACGATATGCGGGGCGAAGAAATTACCGGTCGCGGGCACCTTGCCGGCATAGCGCACCTTCTGGCTCCGCTTCATCTCGGCGATATGTGCCTCCAGCATCGCCTTCTGCTTCTCGTCGATGACAGGGCCGATATCCGTGGTGATCTCGAGCGGATTGCCGAGGTTCAGTTCGCGGGCAGCGCCCTCGATCATCTCCAGCATGCCATCGGCAATGTCTTCCTGCAGATAGAGGATGCGCAGCGCCGAGCAGCGCTGGCCGGCCGATCGGAAGGCGGATATGACGACATCGTCGGCAACCTGTTCGGCAAGCGCCGTCGCATCGACGATCATGGCATTCATGCCACCCGTTTCGGCAATCAGCGGCACGATCGGGCCGTCTTTTGCGGCCAACGTCCGGTTGATCGCCTGGGCGGTCGCGGTCGAGCCGGTAAAGGCGATGCCGGCGAGCTTCGGATGGGCTGCGATCGCGGCACCGATGTCGCCGGCACCGGGCAAGAGCATCAGCACGTCTTCGGGCACGCCCGCCTTGTGGAAGAGCTTCACCGCTTCAAACGCGATCAGCGGCGTCTGCGGGGCCGGCTTGGCGACAACGGCATTGCCGGCGACGAGAGCCGCCGAGACCTGGCCGAGGAAGATCGCCAGCGGAAAATTCCACGGCGAGATGCAGGCAAAGACGCCGCGGCCGCGCCAGGAGAGACGGTTGAGTTCGCCGGTCGGGCCGGGCATGACCTCGGCCTCGCCGAACTGGCGGCGCGCCTGATCGGCATAGTAGCGGCAGAAGTCGACGGCCTCGCGGATTTCGGCCACGCCATCATCCAGCGTCTTGCCGGCTTCCAGCGCCAGCAGGGCCAGAAGGCGGTCACGATCGGCTTCGAGCAGGTCGGCCATCTTGTCGAGGGTGGCAGCACGCTCCTCGATGGGCAGTCGCGACCAGCCGGCAAAGCCCTTACGGCCAGCGGCAAAGGCCCGGTCGACATCGGCCGGCGTGGCGTTCCGCACGGTGCCGACCTTGCGGGAACGATCGGCGGGCGACAGCACCGCCTCGTCGCTCGTTGCACCGGTCGCGCCGGGTACCAGCGGATGAGCCGCGATCTCGGACAGCGGCTGGCCAATGCGGGCCATCAGCCTTTCGAGATTGTCGCGATGGCCGAATTCGAAGCCGGCGCTGTTCTTGCGGTCGCCGTAAAGACCGAGCGGCATCGGGATCTGGCTGTGGCGGGCGCTCTGACCATTGCTCAAGCCCAGCTTTTCCGTCGGCCGCTCCAGAAGTGCCGTGACCGGAATGTTCTTGTCGCCGGCAACGGCCACGAAGGAGGAGTTCGCGCCGTTTTCGAGCAGGCGGCGGACGAGATAGGCGAGCAGGTCGCGGTAGCCGCCGACGGGCGCATAGATGCGGCAGGCGATCCGGTCATTGCCGGACAGAAGCGTGTCGTAGAGGGCCTCGCCCATGCCGTGCAGGCGCTGGAATTCGAAGCCGGTTCGGTCCGTGCCGGCCAGTTCGATGATCGTCGAGACGGTGAGCGCATTGTGTGTCGCAAATTGCGGGAAGATGCGGGCGCGCTTCTCCATCAGCTTGGCGGCGCAATGCAGATAGGAAAGATCGGTCGCCGGCTTGCGCGTCCAGACCGGGTAATCGTCGAGGCCGCGCTCCTGGGCGCGCTTCACTTCCGTGTCCCAATAGGCGCCCTTGACCAGGCGCACCATCATCCGGCGGCCATATTGCTGGCAGAGGGTGTCGATGTAGTCGATCACCTGCGGCGCGCGCTTCTGATAGGCTTGGATGGCGAGGCCGAAGCCGTCCCAGCCTGACAGCGACGGATCGGCGAAGACGGCAGCGATCACGTCGAGCGACAGCTCAAGACGGTCGGCCTCTTCGGCATCGACGGTGAAATTCAGCTGATGCGCCTTGGCCATCTGCGCGAGCTTCAGCAGATCCGGCACCAGCTCACGCATGACACGGTCGCGATGGGTCGCGAGATAACGCGGATGCAGCGCCGAGAGCTTGACCGAGATGCCCATGCGGTTCGGCAGCTGCTGGCTCTTGCCGAACTTAGCCATATGCGCGCCGATCGCCTCGATGGCGCTGGCATAGGACTGGAAGTAACGCTTGGCGTCTTCGGCGGTGCGGGCGCCCTCGCCCAGCATGTCGAAGGAGTGGCGATAGCCGCGCTCTTCGCTCTTGGCCGCACGGGACAGGGCGTCCTTGATGGTTTCGCCGAGCACGAAATGATGGCCGAGGAAACGCATGGCCTGCTTAGTGGCAGAGCGGACGGTGGGCAGGCCAAGGCGCTTGACGAGACCGCGCATGACACCTTCGGGCGTTTCGCCCGGACGGATGACGCGCGCCGATAGACCAAGTGCCCAGGCCGAGGCCGAGACGAACCAGCTGTCGCCATGCGCCTCGTGTTCGCTCCAGCCGCCCTCTTTCAGCTTGTCCTCGATCAGCCGGTCCTGGGTCAATGCATCAGGCACGCGAAGCAGCGCCTCTGCCAGCACCATCAGGGCCAGGCCTTCGCGGGTCGACAGCCCGTATTCGCGCAGGAAATCTTCCACGCCGCCGATCGAACCCGAGTTGTCTCTGATGGCCTCGATATAGGTGGTGGCCCGGCGGTCGATCGCGCCGTTCTGGCTGTCGGAGAGCGACAGGCGCGAGGCGAAATGGCGGATGAGCTGGTCATCGTCGCCGGCATAGGGGGCTTCGAAGCGCGGAAAATCGGTCGTGGCTGGCTTGATCATTGTCACCTCCGTGGTATCCGCAACATATCTTCGCATTTACCGAATTTCCCACTATTCTTTAGTCACTTCTCTGCGATAATCACCGCATAACTGGAGTTTGATAGAGAATGAGCAAGGAATTGGACCGCCTCGACCGCAAGATCCTGCGGGCATTGCAGGCAGAAGGCCGCCTGACCAATATCGAGCTTGCCGAACGGGTGAACCTCTCGCCCACCGCGACCGCCGAACGCGTGCGACGCCTGACGCGGGAAGGTTACATCACCGGCTACATGGCGATGCTCTCACCGCAGAAGCTCGGACGCAATCTTCTGGTCTTCATCGAGGTGAAGCTCGACCGCACCACCGCCGATGTCTTCGACACCTTCGCAGCCGCCGTGAAACGGTCGGATGACGTGATGGAATGCCATATGGTGGCCGGCGGCTTCGACTATCTGGTCAAGGCGCGCGTGGCCGGGATGGAGGCCTATCGGCAATTCCTCTCGGAGGTCATCCTGCCGCTGCCCGGAGTGCGTGAAACACACACCTATGCCGTGATGGAAGAAGTGAAGGCTGGCTCTGCTTTGCCGGTGTGAAGATCGCCATAAGAGGCCAACATCATTTTGATCGGCAGCGGTCAGAAATTAGTCATATTAATAGTGACAACGCCCGAAAAATCGCTAGCTTTTCGTCCGGACTGATATATTGGTCATTAACTTCCACTTTGTTATCAACTTTCGAAATTGATAAAATGTTGCCAGAACGACAGACGCTCTTGAGTGAAGACATCGGGAGCTGTCAGAACCGCGCCGATCTGATGGACAGCTGGTCAAGGGCGGCACGTGAATACGACCTTCACTACGTGACGCTGGCGACGGCCCCTACAGCACAGGACCGGCTCCTTGGTCCGCTGGTTCGCGAGTCGACGCTGCCAACCGATTATTGCCGGGAATTCGACCGGTTGGAATTCCTGCGCAATTGCCCGACGGTGCCACATATCAGCCGCTCCATCATGCACAACGCCTGGACGATAGGGCAGGATGGCAAAAGCCCAACCTTCGATTGCCCTCCCGAATTCGCAGCGCTGATGCACAAGTATCGGCTTATTTCCGGTGTCCTGTTCTCGTTGAATTCCGTCGACGGCAGCCGTTTCGTGGTTCGTTACGACGGCGATCGCGCCTCTTTGACGATGCCGGAAATCAACGAATTGTCGATGTTGAGCATTCAGGCCTTTGACGTCTTCGACCGGCTGCGTCGCACGGTGAGCAACATCGCTGTTCTCTCGGCGCGCGAGTTGGAGGTGGTCCGCTGGACCGCCCAGGGAAAGACCTCGCTGGAAATTGGCCAGATCCTCTCGCTCTCCGACCATACGGTCAACGCCTACATGACCAATGCCATCCGCAAGCTGGATTGCGTCAACCGCACCCAGCTGGTCGCCAAGGCCATCCGGATGAAGATCATCAGCTGACAGCGCCAAGCCTCGGAAATAACGAAAGGCCCGGTCGCGAGACCGGGCCTTTGTCGTCGTGTGGCTGCGCTAGCGCATTTCCGGCGAAAACGGTGTCGCGTCTTCAATGCTCTATATCTTTGTCTCGACGCAAAACCGTTCCGCACCTTTATTGGAATTGCTCTGGTGAAACTCAGCGATCGAGGATCGCCTGGATCTCGACCATGTTGGATCGCACGCGCAGGATATAGAAGCCCATGGTTGCGAGATGGGTCGGCATGATCCAGCCAGCCTCGCTGCCGTTGGAGATGATCGCCGGCTGGATACGCAAGGCAGCCTGCAACTGAGTTTCCATCCCGGCCCAGATCACGGTGAGGTTGCGTTCCCGGATCACGCCGCTGAAATCAGCGCGGGTTGCCTGCAACAGCGCATATTGCGCATAGAGCTGCCCATAGGCGAACCAGAAACGGTCGTCGGCGCGGGTATCGAACCAGCCGGCGTTGAACTCCTCGGAACGGCGTCGCAGGATATCGGAGGTATTGCCGAGATCGCTCGCCATGCCGTCGAGCAGTTGCAGCAGATTATCGGAGCGCGCGTCGAAGACTGATTCACAGGTCGCAAGCGACGCGTTGAACCGTGTCCAGCTTTCCACCGCCGCCCGATAGTAGCTAGGTGTTGGCGTCTTGAAGCCGAAGGGATCGGTGCCGAAATACCAGGTGCTCTCGTCGAACTGGATATTGCCGCGGGCATCCTGCAGGTCGTTGTTGATGCCGGACGTGCCGCGCACGCGACCAAGATTGTCGGCAAGCTGGATAGCCGTTCGGCGCACGACCTGGTTCACGCCGCGCTGGAACGAGGCCTTGTTGTCCATATAGGGCGTGTTGTCCCAATCGAGCCCGAAGAGCCCGAGCTTGTAGAGAAGCGTGGAGGAAATCCAGCTGTTCTGGTTGACGTTCTGGTCCGTCAGGGCTGCAGCCATCGTCACGACAGCCGAATCCTGGCACCGATTCGCCTCGCCGGGCAGCGGCGCCCCCGCAGGCACAGTGCGCTCCTCGAACTTGTAGGCCTGAACGAAGGCCGGATCGAAACCATGCCAGACCTGGGTGCGATAGATGAACTGGCCGTAGAAGACCACCAAGAGGACGAGGACCGCAAGGATCGGCCCCTTGATGACCCAGGTCCGATCCCGATACCAGCCATGGGCAGCAAGGAAGGGCCAGAGCAGCCAGGCGACCACCATGCCAATGCCGCGACCGATCGCAGCAAAGACGCGCTGGAAGAACGCGATGATCGGGTCAAGCATGGTCATCTCCTAGTCCGTAGAGGCGTTTGCGGAAAGCAGCCTTGTCCTTCAGATAAGTGTCGGACAGGCGGGATACAACATAGTCGCGATAGGGTTCAGGGTATTGCTCGTAACTGCGGTAGAAGCCCTGCTTGTCGAAGACGAAACGCGAGACGAAATCCTCTGCCGTCAGATGCGCGATCAGCCGGTTGGTCAGCCACTGGTCCGGATGATCAGGCCGGGCGCGCACCAGCCAGAGCCGCAGTTTGGGATCAACATCCGCCATCCTGAGTGCGCCGGTGCGCGATAGCGTCCGCGAGGCCTCTTGGAGCAGCGGATAGACACCGCGCTCGTTGATCATCTTCGCATTGCGGTGCAGGAAGGTCTGCATCCAGACCGCATCGATCCGCGACAGATCAGGCATCGGATCGAGGGAGGCAGCAACGGAAAGCAGCGCCATCTCGGCACGATGCGCAAAGAGCCCGGAGCTTTCCACCCAGCTCGCCTGCGGCAGTTCGAGCCGGTTGGTGCGCGCGAGGAATTCGGCCACCTGCATCGTATCACGGATCGAGATGTAGCTGACCTGCCACGGTCGCGATCGACGGAAGCCCGGGGCCTCCGGATCGCAGATGACAGTGGTCAGCTTTTCGTCAACGAACACGAAGACCCCGCCGAAGTGATCCGCCCAGAAGGCGTCGTGGCGGAAGACAAGCTTGTCAGGCACCAGCGTGTTCTGGCGGATGTCGCCGGTCTCTTTCGCAAGCGCCACCATGTGGTTCAGCATGGCGTCGTCGCGCCAGGCATCGGGGCTTGTGACCAGTGCATCGCAGAGCTGCCTGAGCTGCCCGGCCTTGCCCAGCAGATCTTCCGCCGAGAGCACCTTGAACTTGACCTCGTTGATCGACAGCAGGTCTTCGAGCGTCTTCACCTCGGAAACGCTGTCCTCGATCTCGCCATAGAGCGTGTCCTTGAGCGTGATTGCGTGGATGGCGCGCGCATTCGCCGCGAAGAACTCATGCATTAGGCCGGCGGTGTTGGAAAAGCTCGTATGCACCACCGGCAGGCTATCCTGCTCGGGCGTGAGGATGATGAAGCGCCGGTTGACCTTCAGCGGATCGAGATAATCGGGATCATCAAGCTCTGCCGCCACCTGCGGTGAGAATCCGGTGATGTCGATGTCGAATTCGGTGAGCCTGGTTGCCGGCAGCCCGAAAGCGACGAGCGCCTTGTTGTAGCGCGCGACGAGATGCGGCTCGCGGATGGGAAGCAGGCGACCATAGATGAGTTCGGCTTCGAGGAGGCGGTTCATGCTAGGCGACAGGCTCCTCGTCTTGCTCATTCCAAACGACGAGTTCGTCGAGATCAACCTTCAGCACCCTCGCGATCTTCTTCAGGACGGAGATGCTGCCCTCCTTCTTGCGCGACTCCATCTCCGACAGGTAAGTCGCACTGATCCCGGCAGCGCTAGCCAGCTCTTTTGCCGAAAGCTTCCGAAAGTCACGCCAGACCCGGATCGGGTGCTCTCCCTCAGACATCCGGTTGACATACTCAGCCGGCATGAGCTCTTCCTCGCCACGCGCAATATTCTGCTTAATGCGATCGTAGGCGGCGACATCTTCCCGCATCTCGAACGCCTCGACCAAGGCTTCGTAGTCAGCCCGTGCCAGAACGACCATCTCCTCGCCGTTCGGTGTCTTGAAACGTGTCACACCCATCTAACAGTTCCTTCAGTAGATACTGCCGCGACTTCCGATCTTCTCAACCTCAAGAATGTTATCAAACTCATCGAAGATGACCCGCCAGTCTCCGACACGCAGTCGGTAACCCGGACGATCTTGCAGCTTGACCACATTATTGGCTTGAGACCGGGGATCCTCGGCATATTGTTCGATCTTAAGCAGGATGCGCCGTCGTTCGTTGGCAGGTATACGCGACAGCGTCCGACGCGCTTCCTTGGTGTAATTAATCTGCTTAGCCATGATAACGCCCCCGCCTCAGGCCGGCAAGAAAATTCGCCATCAGCGAATATTGAACATTAATCCAAGTCGACGGATCACCACATCCCCTCCCCCTTCATCTTCTCGATCTCGCCGATCGCCCGTTCCCGCTGACGCTCGCGGCGAATGATCTCCGTCACCGCCGCATCATCCGACTTGTCGGCATAGCGGAATTCGCTGTCGGCGTAGCGGTTGATCTCCTGCAGGATCATTTCAATCGTCACGGGGCCGCGCAGCTCCGCGATCATCGCCTTCTTCTCGTCATAGCTCTTGTGGACGAAAGCGTCGGGCTTTTCGAACCAGGCGTCGGGCAGCTCGACATCCATCGCCCGCATCTTGATCGCATCGGTGATGTTCTTGATCGCCCGGCCGGTGAAGCGCGGTTCGGCGAGCTTGATCGCATGCAGATAGGCGCCGACATCGGCCAGTGTCTCGATTTTGCCCTCGGCTTTCTCGTAGCGTTCCCAGACAGCCACAAGCCCGTCCTCCTTCGGGCGGTCATGCTCGCCATAGGAGCGGCTGACGGCCTTCTGGATTTCCTGGCCGGCAAACAGCTTGTGGTCGCCGAGCGGGATTTGATGGTTCTTGCCGACCAGGAGCGAGAAGATGTCGATATAGTCCTCGCGCGTCTGTGGTCCGTCGACCAGCCAGCGTGCGCCGGCGCGCTGGCGCAGCGCATCGTCGACATTCTCGGGATAGTTGGAGAACATGCCGAAGGTGGCATTGCCCCGGACCACCGTCGAGGCGCCGGCAAAGCTCTCCATCAGTACCGCGGTCACCTCGTGCTGACCCGCAGAGGCACGGTCGTCCGAGCGCTTGGCGGTCACCTGATCGACGTCATCGATCGTGCCGAAGCCGATGACGCGCGGATTGAGCACGTTGTTGACGAAGCTTTTGCAATTCTGGCCCGACTTGCCCTGATAGGACGAGATCTGGTCGACGCCGAAATTCTCGTAGTGGAAGGCATAGCCCGCCATCTTGCAGTAGTCGTTGAGCAGCCCTGCCAGCATCTGGATCAGGATCGTCTTGCCCGTGCCCGGCATGCCGTCGCCGATGAAGGTGAAGAGGAAACCGCCGAGCTCGACGAAGGGGTTCATCTGCCGGTCGAAATCATAGGCCATCAGCATCTTGGCGAGCTTCAGCGCCTGATACTTGGCGATGTGGTTGCCGACGATCTCTTCGGGCTTCTTGAAGCTCATCGACAGCGGCTTGGACTTCACGCCCGGCACGCCGTCGAAACCGTCAAGGGTGAAATCGTCCTGATCGACGCGGATATGGGCGTTTTCGAAGACACCGAGATGCTCGAAACGGGCCTTGCGGGTCAGAAGCCCATCGAGCGCGAGATCGGCGAGACCACGGACCCGGCCGATCAGCGTCGTGTCGTCGCCCGCCCCCTTCACCGCCGTATCGATGCCCGCGACCATGCCCTTCAAGGCATCCTGGGCGGTGTCAAAGAGGAAGTCCGGCGCCCTGATGCCGTCGAGCTGTTCGCCCTCGCCCGCGACAGTCGATTTCAGATAGGCGGCAAAAGCAAAGGCCGCGACATAGGCCTGAGAGGAGAGAAGCGCCTTGAAGCGCGCGGCCTCCTCGCCTTGCAGGGGTGCTGAGATATTCCGGGCCTGCAAAGGTTCAAGCTCGCTCTGCCGGGCAAAGACGTCTGATATCGCAAGCGCCACCTGCGCACCGCGCCTGACACGGTAGAGCACAGTGTGCTGAGCAGGCGTCAAAAGCGGATCGGCGGTGCCTGTCGCCTGGATGGTCTTGGTAAGCTCGATCTCGCGGGTCCGGCGCACGGACCCTGTCGAAACGGTGGAGACGAACCGCCGCCCGGTGCCGGCAATCGGAGCACCCGAGGCACCCTCGCCCTGATCGAGCACCACGACGCGTGTCACCAGCCCCTGGGCAACGGCCAGATGCTTGGCGATGTCTTCTTCTCTGAGCGTGGTCAGGCCTGCCGTCAGTTCACTCATGCTCAGACCTCGCTCACAATCTGATTTCCGGAAATCACATGGACCTTGAAATTGCCGAAGATCGCCTTGACCTCGTTGGCGGCATAAAGCGCCTGATAGGCGTCATGCGGCACCAGCGCGTGTTTCTCGTAGGTGGAGACACCCATGCGCGCGGCTTCCAGATCATGCGTCTCGATGTGGAATTCCTGGGTCGCCGGCGTCGAGGAGAAGAAGCCTTTCACCGCCGGCTGCTCGCGCTTGGAGAACACCTCCTGCACCGTCCAGGTCATCACCCAGGCGTTTTCGGGCTTGCGCACTCGGTCGAGGATCTCGGTGACCCGCCCGGAATTCTGAGTGAGCCCCGTCGAGTAGAGCGGGCCGAGCACGATTCGCCGCACCGACTTTGGATGCAACGTCGCAAAATCGCGGTCCATATTGGTCGCGATCGTGGCCGGCGTCAGGGAAAAGGCGGAGTTCTTGGCGCAGAAATCGTCGAATGTGCGGGCAAGCTCCGGATTGAGCAGTCCGCCGACAGGTAGCGGGATCTCGACGTCGTCGTTCAGCCTTCCATCCTCGGTCACGAGGATCTTCGTGACGTTCTCCGAGGAATCCTCGATCGTCGCCAGATAGATCATAGGCAGCGTGCTCACGCCGTCGAAGGCAGCCCAGCTGACAAGGTAGGAAGGCCGGCGCGTCTGCGGATTGACGCTGACAGCAACGGTGGTCGGCAGCACGAAGGGCGAGAAGATCTCCCCCGCCTGCACCTGTTCCAGATAAAGCCGCTCGGCGATCTGCTGCTGCAGGGCGACCGGAAATTCCTTCTGCCGCAGGATGAAATCGACCATCTCCGCGCGCAGCTTGCCGACATCAGGGATGTTGGAAAGTTTTGAAGCCGCTCCCGCGCGATCGTTTTCCAGCTCCAGCACGTTCTGGAAGATCGGAAAGCCGCTCTCCGCCTGAGCGATCTTGAACTGGCCGGTGAAGCCGATGCGGTTCTGCCAGGAGGTGAAGGAGTTCCGCAGACGATCGAGATAGGGCAAGAGATGCAGTGTCGGCGGTCCCTTTTCGCCGAAGCGGCGATCGGACTGACCGAAGAACTGTTCGAGGCCTGCGAGCGCCGAGGCCATGGTGGTGAAATAATGCGTCACGGCACTGTTGCGATCAACGACGTTCATGCCTCTCCCCCCATCGACAGGACCGCGCACCGCCGAAGCGGCACGCGGCCGGATGGCCGCGCCCACTTCAATGGCATGATCAAGGCTTCACGTAATTGGCCGCATTGTGCTTGTCGAGAACCGACTGGAAGCGCCGCGCGAAGGCGTCGTCCGCAAGCTTCTTGCGGCGCTGGATGTCCTGCGTCGAGAGCATGTTCTTCTCGTGCAGTTCCAAGAGATCGCCGATATGCCGCTGGGCAGCAGCGCCGATACCGGCCATCGTTTCTTCTGCAGCCGTATCGACCTGGGATCCCAGGGTGTTGATCCGGTGGGCGACCTCCTGCTGGGCAGCCGTTTTCAACGAGTCTTCCAGCGCCTTGTAGAGCACGATGCGCTGCTCGGTATCGATCGTCAGCTTGTTGATCAGCGTGTTCTGCGCGGCGATCTGGTTGTTCAGGCTGTCGACGAAGGTCTGGAACATTGAGGTGTAGCGTTCCAGCGTCTGGCTCTCGGCCAGCAGTTCCTGCTCGCGGGCCTGCGCCTGATTGTAATCGGTCGCCAGCTTCGAGCGTTCGGCTTCCAGATCCGTACGCTCCGACGTGTCGGTGGAAGCGGCGATCTTGTTCTCGATGTCGAGCAGCGCCGGGTTGAGCGTTTCGATGCGCTTCTGGGTCTCTTCCAGATTGGCGATCGTCTGCTTGCGCCGCTCGATCACCTGCACGAGGCTTGCCTCGGAGGTCTTGTAGCGCTCTTCGAGAACCGTCTTCTGTTCCTTCAGGATGCCGACTATGCTGTCGGACTTGGCGAGCAGTTCCTGCAGATTGCCGGCGAGCGACATGTTGCGGACGCGCTCGGTGCGCATGCGCTGCGACTTCTGCTTGGAAAAGATCCCGATGAACTTTTCCATGCCGGTCAGGCTCTTCATGCTTTCGAACTCGGCACCAAAGACATTGGTCGCGTCTTCCAGGCCGATGATCAGGTCGGCGATGTTCGCCTCCATCACCTTCTGCTGGTTGAGCACATCCGAGATCCGGGCGTTCTCGATGTCGAAGTCCTGGCCGACGAGCGCCGAATCACTTTTGGCCAGCGTATCCAGCACCACGCCGGACTGTTCGATCTTGCCGCGCATTTCCGCGACGATCTTGCGCGTCTTCTCGATCTCGCTGTCGAAGGATTGCAAAGTCGCCATGTTGTCTCCCTGTCCCCATACCGGCAGCGCGCCGGATTCGTTATCTGCCACCATAGCGCGTTTCCACGTGCCGGGAAGTATCGCATCGCACAGGACTGATCGCCCTTACCCGATATGGATGGTCGTGGCCGCCACACAAGAGGGGCTAGCAGAGAAATGCGACAGCCGCGAAACGGCCGCCGCATCAGGGAGTTGTGCAGGGATCACTGCCCGCCGGCAGCCGGATCCTTGAGATAGGCGATGATGTTGACGAGATCCTCATCCTTCTTGACGCCAGCATAGGCCATTTTCGTGCCCTTCACGACGGCCTTGGGGGCCTTGAGATAGGCCGAGAGGTTTGCTTCGTCCCAGACCTTGCCCGCGCCGAATTCGGTCATGGCAGGCGAATACTTGTAGTCGGCGATCGAGGCAACCGGGCGTCCGACGATGCCCTGCAGATGCGGGCCGACCTTGTTCTTGGCCTCGGTCGCGACATGACAGGCCTGACAGGCCTTGAAAGCCTTGGCGCCGGCGACCGGATCACCATCGGCGAAGGCTGGGAGCGGTGCGAGAGCGACCGCGAGCAGCGTGAGCATGGAAGACGTTTTCATCGGAACTCCTGTATCGATCAATCCGGCGCGCTTGCGCCGGAGCGCCATCGGATCATCTGTTGGCATGACGGGCAAGTCGATGCTTTGACGGTTATCAAGCCTCGAATATTTTTCCGATGCCCCCCGTTCCCTGAGAAGAAAGGCGAGCAGGTCGCAAACAGGGTCGCGGCTGCGACGCAAACGCGCGGGCATCCTTGCAATTCTCCGGTATTGAATGTTGACTTGGGAACATCAATAAAAACCGGGAGCCTGCTAATGACGTACTTTACTACCTCTCGCCGCACACTCGTGGCCACCGTTTCGCTCATCGCCATCTCGGCGATGCCCCTCGCAGCAGCCGAAGCCGAAAGCTGCTCCACCGTCCGCTTCTCCGACGTCGGCTGGACCGACATCACCGCGACCACCGCAACCGCTTCCGTCATCCTGAAGGCCCTCGGCTATGAGCCGACGACCACCGTTCTCTCCGTTCCGGTCACCTACTCCTCGCTGAAGAACAAGGACATCGACGTCTTCCTCGGCAACTGGATGCCGACCATGGAGGCCGACATCGCGCCTTACCGCGAAGACAAATCCGTCGAGATCTTCGGACCCAACCTCGAAGGCGCGAAATACACGCTCGCCACCAATGCCAAGGGTGCAGAACTCGGCATCAAGGACTTCGCCGATATTGCCAAGAATGCAGAGGCACTCGAAGGCAAGATCTACGGCATCGAGCCGGGCAATGACGGCAACCGCCTGATCCTCGACATGATCGACGCCGACAAGTTCGGCCTCGGCGCGTTCGAAGTGGTCGAGTCCTCCGAGCAGGGCATGCTGGCCCAGGTCGCCCGCGCCGAAAAGGACGGCACGCCGGTCGTCTTCCTCGGCTGGGAGCCGCATCCGATGAACGCCAACTTCAAGCTGACCTACCTGTCCGGCGGCGACGATGTCTTTGGCCCGAACTTCGGCGGCGCGACGATCTTCACCAACACCCGCGCCGGCTACACGACCGAATGCCCGAATGTTGGCAAGTTCGTCACCAACCTCAAGTTCTCGCTCGCCATGGAGAACGAGATCATGGGCAAGATCCTGAATGACGGCCAGGACGCCGAAGTGGCAGCAAGCGAATGGCTGAAGGCCAATCCGGCTGCCGTCGAGCCCTGGCTCGCTGGCGTCACCACCAAGGATGGCGGCGACGGCCTCGGCGCGGTGAAGACGGCCCTCGGCCTCTGATCCCTGTCCATCGATCGTGGAACCGCGCGACCGGGAGGGGGATCCGGCCGCGCGGCATCCCAGGCATTAAACCTGTGGCCAATCGGGGACATCAATGGATTTTCTGACCGACAACAAGCTGCCCATCGGGCCCTTGTCGAAAAGCTTCGTCGATTGGCTGACGGCCAATGTCGATTTTGTATTCGATTTCATCGCGACCATTTTGAGCGCATCCATCAACGCCATGCTTTTCGTGCTGCAGGCGCCCTTTCTCAAGGGAACGGCAGTGGAAGGCTTCTATCCACTGTTCATGATCCTGGTGTTCTCGCTGATCGCCTGGGTGATGCGTCGCTCTCTGGGCGTCACCGTCTTCACCTTCCTCGGCCTGCTCCTGATCTATAACCAGGGCTACTGGAAGGAAACGATGGAGACCTTGGCACTCGTGCTCGCCTCGACCGGTGTCTGCATGGTCATCGGCGTGCCGATCGGCATAGCCTGCGCCCGCCGACCCTGGCTCTATGCAGCCGTGCGTCCCGTGCTCGACCTGATGCAGACGATC
This sequence comes from Rhizobium sp. Q54, assembly GCA_943372805.1. GTDB lineage: Bacteria > Pseudomonadota > Alphaproteobacteria > Rhizobiales > Rhizobiaceae > Allorhizobium. The sequence goes on along the minus strand of CALSAF010000015.1, from coordinate 8,052 downwards.
CCCACCTTCGTCTATCTGATTCCGGCCCTTATCCTTTTCGGCCTCGGCATGGTGCCAGGCCTGATCGCGACCGTGATCTTTGCGATCGCAGCTCCGATCCGCCTGACCCGCCTCGGCATCATCTCAACACCGCCTTCCCTGGTGGAAGCCGCCGTCGCCTTCGGCGCAACGCCGATGCAGGTGCTGCGCAAGGTGGAACTGCCGTTCGCCACACCGCAGATCATGGCCGGTCTCACCCAGACGATCATGCTCTCGCTGTCGATGGTCGTCATCGCGGCGCTGGTCGGCGCAAGCGGACTCGGCGTGCCGGTCGTGCGCGCACTCAACACCGTGAACATCGCCCGGGGCTTCGAGGCAGGTCTCTGCATCGTCATCCTCGCGATCATCCTTGACCGGATCTTCCGCATTCCCGGAGAAGACTCATGACCGACGCAGTCATTTTCGGAAATGTCGACATCGTCTTCGGCGACAACCCGCAGCGCGCGCTTGACATGGTCGACCGGGGCAAGACCCGCGACGAGATCGGCGCCGAAACCGGCCTCGTCCTCGGCGTGGCCAAGGCCTCGCTGGCCGTCAAGGAAGGCGAGATCCTCGTGCTCATGGGCCTTTCCGGCTCCGGCAAGTCGACGCTCCTGCGCGCCGTCAATGCGCTCGCCCCTGTCGTTCGCGGCAATGTGAGCGTTCGCACCGAAAGCGGCTATGTCGATCCCTACAAGGCGTCGGCCCAGGTGCTGCGGGATCTGCGCATGCACACGGTCTCCATGGTCTTCCAGCAATTCGGCCTCCTGCCCTGGCGCACGGTTGCCGACAATGTCGGCTTCGGCCTCGAGCTGGCAGGCGTTCCGGAAGCTGAGCGCAAGGAGCGGGTCGCCGCACAGCTCGAGCTCGTCAATCTGTCGAAATGGGCAGAGCGCAGGGTCAACGAGCTCTCGGGCGGCATGCAGCAGCGTGTCGGCCTTGCTCGCGCCTTTGCGACAGGCGCACCGATCCTCTTGATGGACGAGCCCTTTTCGGCGCTCGACCCCTTGATCCGCACGCGCCTGCAGGATGAACTCCTCGAATTCCAGGCGCGCCTGAAGAAGACCATCCTCTTCGTCAGCCACGATCTCGACGAAGCCTTCCGTATCGGCAACCGCATCGCCATCATGGAAGGCGGTCGCATCATCCAGTGCGGCACCCCGCAGGAGATCGTTCAAAACCCGACGAACCAGTATGTCGCGGATTTCGTCCAGAACATGAACCCGATCAACATGCTGATCGCCTCCGACGTGATGCGCGCCGGTGTCAGCGGTGATCAGCATGCGGTGACCGGGACAACTGCCCCACGCACGCCGCTGGTCGACGTCCTGGATGCGTTGTCACGTCAGCCCGGGACGATCGGCGTCGTTGACAACGGCGTCATCATCGGCACGATCGACGCCCAGGATGTGGTAAGCGGACTGACCAAACACCGCCGCAAGGGATGACCTCCCTGCCCGCACCGAAGACAGACGCATGCGGGAGACGGCCATGAACGACAAGCCCCAGGTTATCAGGGACACCGACGACGATGCGCGCCGCCAGGCGCGCATTCTCTTGCGCGGGGCACGCTTCGCCGCGATCGGCGTGATCGATCCGCAGACCGGCTTCCCCTTTGTCAGCCGCGTGCTGCTCGGCATGGACAAGGACGGCGCGCCCGTTATCCTCGTCTCGGCGCTCTCTGCCCACACCACGGCTCTCAACGCCGATGCACGCGCCTCGCTCCTGACCGGCGAACCGGCCAAGGGCGACCCGCTCGCCCATCCGCGCCTAACCCTGCAATGCGTGGCCGAACGCGTCGCGCGCGACAGCGACACACATGGCCGGCTCAGGGGCCGTTTTCTGGCCCGACACCCCAAGTCGCAGCTCTATATCGACTTCCCCGACTTCTGCTTTTTCCGTCTGGTGCCCGAACGGGCAAGCCTCAATGGCGGCTTTGGTCGTGCCTATCATTTGAGCAGCGACGATTTTCATATACCGAAAATGAACGATGATTTGTTTGCCGACGAAGACGCCTTACTGCGAGAATTAGGGGGGGCAAATCCGGAGCTGGCCACACAGATAGCCATGAAATTTCACGGCGCCCCGAACGGCGACTGGCGCATCTCGGCGCTCGATTCTCACGGTTTAGACCTTAGTTTCAAAGACTTACTGATTCGCCACGAATTTGTGACGCCGATCACACATTATGAAGAATTGTTATTAGAGCTACCTAAATCAGTATACACAGTACCTTAAATTTAGGCATATACAATTTTGACGACGCTGGTAGAGTTTGGCTTCCAGTTAAGTCATGGATTTTTCAACGACTGCCACTCCCCCCAAGGGCACTCGACCAAGGAAAGTTGAACTGAGATGAAAACAAAAGCTTTGTCCGAACAATCGACTGTCGCTGCCGGTTTGCTTTCCGCCATGGCAAATCCCAAGCGACTGATGATCCTCTGCAGCCTCGTCGAGGGCGAGGTTCCCGTCGGTGTTCTGGCGACCCAGGTAGGCCTGAGCCAGTCGGCTCTGTCGCAGCACCTGTCAAAGCTGCGCGCGCAGAAGCTCGTCAAGACCCGCCGCGACGCCCAGACGATCTACTACTCCTCGACATCCGAATCGGTGATCAAGATTCTGTCGACGCTGGAAAGCATCTACTGCCCGCCCGTTGCCGCGAGCAAAACAGCTGCTTGATGACAGCGCTGCCAGGATAGCGCTGGTTTAGGTGGGAGGAGATCGGCGCATCACCCGTACAAACGGGTGATATCCTCGGCAACTGAGATTTTGAAGCCCCGGAGGCATCTGCCGCCGGGGCTTTTCTATGCTCGGCCCCGACCGCGGCCGCACCGATGCAGCCGGTTCACGAACACGCTTCCGGCAAGCGTCTTCCATCACCCGAATTCAGCGATCCATGACCTTTGTTGATGCCCTCGGGACAGTGGCTTGACGGTGCCTCGCCGCCTGCTAACGTGCTGGCGCAATCAACAGATTTCGGCGTTTCGCCGACAGCCGGGCCAGTGGCCGCCCATGAACAAGAAGGCCATGGAGAACATTATGTCTAACCGCCTCAATTCCACGCCCAACGACCTGCGCGCCTTCTGGATGCCGTTCACCGCGAACCGCCAGTACAAGAAGGAGCCGCGCCTTTTCGTCGGCGCCAAGGACATGCACTACACCACCCATGACGGCCGCCAGGTGCTCGACGGCACCGCCGGCCTCTGGTGCGTCAACGCCGGCCACTGCCGCCCGCTGATCACGGAAGCGATCCGCGAACAGGCCGGTGAACTCGATTACGCCCCGGCCTTCCAGCTCGGCCATCCCAAGGCATTTGAACTGGCCAACCGCCTGATCGACATCGCCCCCGACAACATGGCCCATGTGCTCTACACCAATTCCGGTTCGGAATCGGTCGAGACGGCGCTGAAGGTCGCGCTTGCCTATCAGCGCGTGAAGGGACAGGGTTCCCGCACCCGCCTGATCGGCCGCGAGCGCGGCTATCACGGCGTCAATTTCGGCGGCATCTCGGTCGGCGGCATTGTCTCGAACCGCAAGATGTTCGGCACGCTGCTGACCGGCGTCGACCACATGCCGCACACCCATCTGCCGGCGAAGAACGCCTTCACCAAGGGCATGCCCGAGCATGGCGGCGACCTCGCCGACGAACTGGAGCGCATCGTCACCCTGCATGACGCCTCGACCATCGCAGCCGTCATCGTCGAGCCGGTCTCCGGTTCGACCGGCGTGCTCATCCCGCCGAAGGGCTATCTCCAGCGCCTGCGCGAGATCTGCACCAAGCACGGCATCCTGTTGATCTTCGATGAAGTCATCACCGGTTTCGGTCGCCTCGGCGCCCCCTTCGCCTCGCAGTATTTCGACGTGAAGCCCGACATCATGGTCACCGCCAAGGGCCTGACCAACGGCGTCATCCCGATGGGTGCAGTCTTCGTCACCGCCGAAATCCATGACGCCTTCATGCAGGGCCCCGATCACATGATCGAGTTCTTCCACGGCTACACCTATTCGGGCAACCCGATCGCCTCTGCTGCGGCTCTCGGCACGCTCGACACCTACCGCGACGAGAACCTCTTGACCCGTGCGGCCGAAATCGCGCCCTACTGGGAAGAGAAGCTCCACTCTCTGCGCGATTGCCCCAACGTCATCGATATCCGCAATCTCGGCCTGATCGGCGCAATCGAGCTGAAACCGATCGACGGCGAACCGACGAAGCGCGCCTTCAACGCCTTCCTCGAGGCCTATAACGATGGCCTGTTGATCCGCACCACCGGCGACATCATCGCGCTCTCACCGCCGCTGATCATCACGACGGAGCAGATCGACGAGCTCTTCGACAAGCTGCGCAAGGTGCTTGAGCGCAACATCTGAGGAAGACCTCGGATCGACATTGAAAAGCGGCCCGTGTGGCCGCTTTTTTGTGGCTTGTCCGGGGCTGACCTCGCAACCGCGCCCCTGCTTGTCGGCCGGGAAACCATCCCGTATTCTCCGCAGAATCGCACGATCGTTACCGGCGCAGATGACAGCGCGGGGCACGACCGACGACAGCAGCAGCCCCGGGACCTCCACCGCCGACATCAGGTCGGGGGTGGCATCACCGGGTCAGGTCCCGGGAGGAAATCCGTGGTCGACCTCTTCAAGCGCATGTTCGGTAAAGACGCGTCCCCGAAAACCAAAATCGCCCCGGCACCACCGGCCGCAGCGGCGCCTTCGATGACACCAGCCGGTCTGGCAGCCGATAGCCTGGCTCCGTCAGGCCCGAGCCAGGCGCGCACCGACGAGGCCCGCCTCGCCGCCCGCCGGGCCCAGATCGCCAACGACCTGTTCGAACTGCAGCAGATCGCTATGGCCGAACTGGAACTGCGCCGCGAGCAGGACGCGGCTGCCGCCAAGGCCGGCTTCGAGGCGGAAGACGGCGTCGGCGGTCGCGTGCTGACCGTCTGACAACGGCGCCTCATCGCCATCAATCCCCTGCTCCAGGACAAAGCTGTGGCGTGATCGCACACCACAGCTTCGGACCTTTTGCTGCCCATCGTTTTTGTCTAAAGCGATCATGGGGAGCAACAAAAGAACCCGAATGGCGCTGAAGTCGACAGAGATCGATCGCGCCGACCCAAGGAGACGGACATGAAATTTCAACTTCTCGCCAGCGCAGCGCTTGCCGCGCTGATCGCCACCGCGCCCGCCGCCCGTGCCGAAATCGTGCTCGGCCTGATGGCACCGCTGACCGGCCCGCTGGCCGCCGTCGGCGCACAGATCAAGAATGGTGCGGAAACCGCCGTCGAGGAAATCAACAGGAAGGGCGGCATCAACGGCGAACAGTTGACGCTGAAGATTGCCGACGATGCCGGCGAGCCGAAGCAGGGCGTTTCCGCCGCCAACCAGTTGGTCGGTGAAGGCGTGCGCTTTGTCATTGGCCCGGTCACCTCGGGCGTTGCCGTGCCCGCCTCCAGCGTTCTCGCCGAAAACGGCGTGCTGATGGTGACTCCGACCGCCACCGCGCCTGATCTGACCGCCCGTGGCCTGACAACCGTCTTCCGCACTTGCGGCCGCGACGACCAGCAAGCCGATGTCGCCGCCAAATTCGTGCTCGGCGCCTACAAGGACAAGAAGATCGCCATCCTCGACGACAAGGGCCAGTACGGCAAGGGTCTCGCCGACGCCTTCAAGGCAGCCCTGAACGCCGGTGGTGTCACCGAAGTCTTCAAGGATTCGCTGACCGCAGGCGAAAAGAATTTCGGCGCGCTCATCACCCGTCTGAAGTCGGAAGGCGTTGAAGTCATCTACTTCGGCGGCTACCACCCGGAAGCCGGTCTCATGGTCCGCCAGATGAAGGATGCCGGTCTTTCTGCCCAGCTGATCGCCGGCGATGGCCTGTCGAACAACGAATACGTCACGATCGGCGGCGACGCCGCCGAAGGCACGATCTTCACCAACGCCGCCGATGCGCTGAAGAACGAAGACAGCAAGGCCGCCGTCGCTGCACTGGCCGCGAAGTCCATTCCTGCCGAAGCCTTCACATTGAACACCTATGCGGCCGTCGAAGTCATCGCCGCCAGCATCACCAAGGCGGAAAGCGCCGAGGACGCCGAAGCCGTGGCTGCAGCGCTGAAGGACGGCTCGGAAATCCCGACCGCCATCGGCAAACTGACCTATGGCGAAACCGGCGACCTTACCTCGCAGAGCTTCGCCGTCTACAAGTGGGAAGCCGGCAAGGCGCTTGCGGCTCAGTAGACCTGCAAGTTATGCGGAACAGGAAAGGCGGCTCACAAGGGCCGCCTTTTTGTTGCCGGCAAGCGGAGCGTCAGATGCCCCCCCGCAAGGTTCCCCCAGCAAGCCCTCACAGCAGACGGTCGCGATACTCCGCTGACGGCAGCCAGCAGCTGTCGCGCCGCCCAAAGATGCGGTAGCGGTTGCGCGCAATCGTCAGGTAGAGCGGATCCCGGATGAACCGCGGGATGAGGCGAAAGATGGTGAGCGCCTTCCACGGCCAGCCAAGCCCTGCATAGATAGCAAGCACCGCATCGCTGTCGCGCACCATGCGGTCGCCTTCGACGACGATAATGCTGTCGGGATTGGCAGGATCGATGCCGAAACGGCGATAAAGCGCCGAACCCACCTCCCCCTGCATGGAGGCAAGCCGGAAGCGCTTCTTCCTGTCCTGCGTCAGCACGAATTGCGCATTTGCCGAGCAGAGAATGCATTCGGCATCAAAAAGAATGATCGGGCCGGCGGTTTCGGTTTTGGCGTCCATGGGGAAACGCTAGGCGATTGGCAGCCGGGCTGCAATGCGGCAAGTCGCCTTTCGCCCTCCGTCGTCCAACCAAGTCAGGCCGTGACAGCGGCACGCCATGGGTTAGGATAGGCCATGAAGCATGGGCAACCGGAGGGCCATATGAAGAAGGGTTACAAGGATTTGCTGGCGGAAGCCGATGCGCTGGTCGAGGCGGTGGACACGAGCGAGGCTGCCCGCCTGCACGGCGCCGGCGCCGTCGTCTTCATCGACCTGCGCGATCCGCGCGAGCGGGAGCGCGAAGGCACAATCCCGAACGCCTTTTCCTGCCCGCGCGGCATGCTGGAATTCTGGATCGATCCGGAAAGCCCCTATCACAAGCCGATCTTTGCCGAGGACAGGCTTTTCCTCTTCTTCTGCGCCAGCGGCTGGCGCTCTGCGCTTGCCACGAAGACGGCGCTGGAGATGGGGCTGGAAAAGGCCTGCCATCTCGCAGGCGGCTTTTCCGCCTGGCGGGATACCGGATTGCCCGTGGAAGCGGTCGTCGGGCGGGTGAAGGGGTGAGCAGGCAACGCTCGCCTCATGGGAGCACCACCTCTGCCCTGCCGGGCATCTCCCCCTCGCAAGGAGAGAGATCGGCGCGCGGCAGCGTCGTTCTGGCTTCAACAGTCAGGTTTGAATGGCAGCGACCAGGCAAGTTTGACAGGCATCACCGGGCAAAGTGTCTGATGGCAATCTCCCTTGAGGGGAAGATGTCGGCGTAGCCGACAGAGGGGCTATCCGCCCCCATCCGCCCTCAATGCGGCACAACATTCCGAGGCGCCCATTTCCCCGTCGCACTCCCCGCCCGATCACCTTAAGATGCCCGGGAGCAGAGAGAAGGACCGCCCATGCCCCAGACAATTCGCATCGAAAACGCAGAGCTTGCCGTCGAAATCTCCTCGCTCGGCGCAGAGATGCAGTCGCTGAAAACCGCCGATGGCCGCGACTGGCTGTGGAACGGCGATGCGGCCTGGTGGACGGGACGTTCACCGATCCTCTTTCCCATCGTCGGCAAGGCGCCCGGCGATATCTTGGCCGTCAATGGCAAGACCTATCCCATGGCCCAGCACGGCATTGCCCGGCGCCGCGAATTCAGCCTGATCGACCAGAGGGCCGCATCCTGCCGCCACGCGCTGGTTTCCTCGCAAGAGACCCGCACAGTCTATCCCTTCGATTTCAAGCTGACGCTCGAACACAAGCTGGAAGGCCGACGACTGAGCGTGACCGCCGAGGTCGAGAACACCGGCAGCACGCTCCTGCCCTTC
>CALSAF010000014.1:0-45515 GCA_943372805.1 Rhizobium sp. Q54 | reverse complement strand
ACGGCAAGTCAACCTCGTGCGGCTGCCGTGGTGCTATCAGTTGCGAAGTGCGTCAAGCAGGACGCGCGAAGGCTGGCCGTCCACGGACATGCCCAAGCGCTGCTGGATGGCGGTGATCGCGGCCTTAGAGCCGGAGCCGAAATTGCCGTCGATCTTGCCGTCGTAATAGCCGAGCGCCTGCATGCGGCTCTGCAGCTCGAATTTCTCCTTTATATCGAGCGAACCGTCCGGACGCGGCCAGCGCTGCTTCATGCCGCCATAGCCGGCAATTTCGTCGGCAAGCAGGCCAACGCCGAGCGCATAGCTGTCGGCGGCATTGTAGCGCTTGATGACGAAAAAGTTCTTGGTCATCAGGAAGCCTGGACCGTTCGCACCGCCCAGCATCTTGAGCTCTGCCCGTTCGGCACCGTTCTTGAAGCCCTTGCCGGTCGGACGGGCAAAGCCGAGCGCCTGCCATTGGGCGAGCGTCTTGGTCTGGCCGGCATACTTGTGGCCGCCCCTCGGCACAACGATCTCGTAGCCCCAGGTCCGGCCCGTCTGCCAGTCGTTCTTGGCCAAAAGGTTGGCGGCGGTGGCCAGCGCATCCGGGATCGAGTGCCAGATGTCCTTGTCACCATTGCCATCGGCATCGATGCCGTAGAGCAGATAGCTTGAGGGGATGAACTGGGTGTGGCCCATGGCGCCGGCCCAGGAGCCCATCAGGTTCTTGTTGGTGACGTCGCCGTTCTGGAGCATTTTCAGCGCAGAAATCAGCTGGGTGCGGGCATATTTCGCCCGTTTCTTGTCGGCGTAGGCGAGCGTCGCCAGCGAGCGGGGCACGTTGTGCAGGCGGTCCGGGCGCTCAAGGGCTGCGCCGTAATTTGATTCCATCGACCAGATCGCCAGCAGCACGTGCTTGTCGACGCCGAAATGGTTTTCGAGCGCGGTCAGCAGGCGGCCGTGCTTGGACAGCATCTCCTGCCCGATCTTGACGGTGTAGGGGTTCACGCGGCTGTCGAGATAATCCCAGATCTCGTGCTTGAATTCCGGCTGATAGGCCGCCTTCTCCAGGACGAACTGGTCGGGCTCTGACACGCCTTCAAAGGCCTGGCGATAGGTGCGCTCGGTGATGCCAGACTTGGCTGCCACAGAATAGAAGTCGCGGATCCATTTCTGGAAGCCAGAATCGGCAAGCGCCTCCTGCGGCAGCAACGCCGTAGAGAGTGTCAGGGCAATCGCGCCGAGCAGGCTGGGGCGGTGTCTTTTCATGGGCATCTCCCGTGCATTCTCGAGTTGGCAGCCGGAACATGGCTGTTCACCGCAGGTTAATGCTGTTCAGTCAACAAACCCTTTACCACGTTGTCCACCCAAGCTTAGTCTTTGCCATTTTGAAGCAATTGTATGTTACTGGCTGTGACCGCGTTATGAAGGCGTTAATCGATTAGATCCTCGAGGAGGAATGAGTGGTTCAGACTAAAAAGCTCCGGAAAGCCGTGTTTCCCGTCGCCGGTCTCGGCACCCGTTTTCTGCCCGCCACCAAGGCGGTTCCGAAGGAAATGCTCACCGTCGTCGACAAGCCGGTCATCCAGTATGTGGTTGACGAGGCCATTGAAGCCGGCATCGAGCATTTCGTCTTCGTGACCGGCCGCGGCAAGGCGGTCATTGAGGATTATTTCGACATCCAGTTCGAACTCGAGCAGACGCTCAAGGCCCGCAACAAGAATGCCGAGCTGTCACTTCTCGACTCGCTCCAGCCCACAGCCGGCCAGACGAGCTTCACTCGGCAGCAGGAGCCGCTGGGCCTCGGGCACGCCGTGTGGTGCGCGCGCGACATCGTTGGGCACGAGCCCTTCGCCCTTCTCCTGCCTGACATGATTATGCGCGGGGAAAAGGCTTGCCTCAAGGGCATGGTCGAACTTTATGAAAAGACCGGTGGCAATATCGTGGCGGTCGAGGAATGCGCGCCGGAACAGGCGCACAAATATGGCATCGTCGGCGTCGGCGAGGCGCTTGAAGGCGGCTTCAAGATCACCCAGATGGTCGAGAAGCCTGCCAAGGGTACGGCACCGTCGAATTTCTTCATCAACGGTCGCTACATCCTGCAGCCGGAAATCTTCAAGATCCTGGAAACCCAGGAGCGCGGCGCCGGCAACGAAATCCAGCTCACCGACGGCATGCTGAAGCTTGCGCAGGCCCAAGATTTTGCCGGTTACCACTTCAAGGGCGAGACCTTCGACTGTGGCGCCAAGGACGGCTTCATCCTGGCGAATGTCGCCTTCGCCATTGAGCGTGCCGACATCCGTCCGGCGATCGAAAACCAGCTGAAGGCGCTGCTCGCAGCTCTCAAGTAATCGACTTCCTGACCGCCGGGCTCAGCGCTTGGCGGTCAGGCCTACCAGAGCCGTCAGGCTGTCGTTGTCGGTGCCGGTCTTGTAGTGCGTGCGCTCGTAAGTGACGTCCGCCGTCGCGTCGAGATAGCGGTTGATCTTCCAGGTCAAGCCGGCGCCTGCGAGATAGGCCGTCGTGTCGCTCGAACTGGCATCGCCGTCATAATTGGTGAATGTCGTGCCGCCGGTCAGGCGCGCGACCAGATTGTTGCGCAGGTCGTGCGCGAGCACGCCGGTCAAGCGATGGATCGTTGCGCCGTTGATGCCTGCCGTGGTGGAGGGGTCGATGCTGGTGTCGAGGGTGACGTCGATCGTGGTGCCTTCGCGCGGCGACCAGAAGATGTTTCCGTCCACCGTCAGCGCCGACAGTTCCTCAAGGCGCCCATCCTCGAATTTCTGGTGTTCGTAGCCGACGGCGACTTCGCCGCGCAGCTTTTCCCCCAGATCGACCGCCACGCCGGTCTTGGCGCCGTAGAGATCGGCCGAGCGGCGATAGCCGGCAGAATCCACTGCGTCGTCATAGTCAATCTTGCCGATCGTGCCCTCGATGAATGGGGTAAGGGCCGGGGAAATCTCGTAGCCCAGGCGTGAACTGAGGGCGTAGCGGTTGCGATTGCGATCGCTGCGTTCAAGCGTGCTGCCGTCCGACAGTTCGGCATCCGAATACTGGTAGCGTGTGATATCGGCGGCGATGGAGCCGCGAATGAGGCCGAAGTCACGTTCGATGGAAACGCCGCCGCCGAATTCGTTGACGCCCGACTGGACCTTGGCGCCCGAGACGGCGTTTGGATCATCGGAGTCCTCGCGGCTGAAGCTGTAGGAGCCGGAAATCGTTGCAATTGTGTCGTCGGCGAGGTCAAGGCGCAGGCGCGCGTCGATATCCGCACGCGGCTTGTCGGTGTCGTTGCCGGACAGTGTTTCCTGCCAGATACCCTCGGCACCCACGGTCAACTCATGGCGGGACCAGTCGGACGTCAGCGTGCCCTTGAGACCGGTCTCGGAGAACGTCCGGTCGTCTTTCACGCCGCCTGTCTTTTCGGTCTCGCTGCCGAATCTCTGGCTGATCGACGGGCGCAGGATCAGGCTGCCGAGCCTGATGCCGCTGTCGTCCTCGGTATCGCGGGCGTCGCGTCGGATCCGGTCGGCAGTCGGGTCGTCGAGTCGCGTCTCGCGCAGGTTCTGGCGACCGATGTCCTCGTCGAGGGGGATGGCGTCGGGGTCGGTGAGCGGTTCGGCAGCCTGGCTGGCGGGCGCGACGGTTCCGGTGGTCGTGGGATCGGCCGTTGGCGCGACGCCGTCTGTCGTCGCTGTAACGATGCCACTTGTCTCAGTCGTTGGGTCTGTCGTCTGTCCGCTGACGGGCATCAAGGACCAGGTCGGCGTATTTTGAGCCGTCTGGCTTGTGGTGCCAGCCTGCTGCGCCGAGAGGAGGGATGGATGGACGAGCACGGAGAATGCCAGCAGGCCTGCAAAGGCGCGCAGCCCCTGGCGACCAGTGCCGCGCATGTCCCGTTTTGTGTCTGATGTCATCCCTGCGCCCGGCAATCTGCAATGCTTACCCAAACGTAAAGCCTGATGGTTAATGTTTGGTTTCCCGGGGCAATCCTGCGCCGAAAGAGCCGCATCCGTGGCGAGCCAGGCGGCCGAGAATTTACACCAGCCGACAAACGCAGTATGGGACGGCATGATCAAGCGCGCAGTCAATCTCGTCGAAGCCAGTGCCACCGAATCTGCGATCCGCGTCGTCGCGACGGAACGGGAGGGACTGCGGGTGCTGGAAGAAGCACTCGCAGGACCGCTTGCTGAGCCCTTCTGCCATGCGGTCAAGACGATCGGGGATATCGGTGGTCGGGTTATCGTCACCGGCGTGGGCAAGAGCGGCCACATCGGCTCGAAGATTGCCGCAACCTTTGCCTCGACGGGGACACCCGCCTTCTTCGTACATCCGGCTGAGGCCAATCATGGTGATCTCGGCATGATTGCCCAGGACGATGCGATCCTGGCGATTTCCTGGGGCGGTGAGACGGCCGAGCTGCAGGGCATCCTGGCCTTCTCGCGCCGCTTCTCGATCCCGCTGATCGCCATCACTTCTGGCGAGAACTCCACGCTCGCGCGCAATGCCGATGTGGTTTTGCTGATGCCGAAGGTGCAGGAGGCGTGCCCGCACGGGCTTGCGCCGACGAGTTCGGCGGTGTTGCAGCTTGCCATTGGTGATGCGATCGCGATCGCTCTTCTCGAGGCCCGCGGTTTTACCCCATCCGATTTCCGCACCTTCCATCCTGGCGGCAAGCTCGGGGCGGCCCTCACCCATGTGCGCGACATCATGCATACCGGTGACCGTTTGCCTCTCGTGCCACTCGGCACGCCCATGCCCGAGGCCGTGAAGACGCTGTCGCACAAGCATTTCGGCTGCGTTGGTATCACCGACGAGACAGGCAAATTGTGCGGTATCGTCACCGAAGGCGACATGGCACGCAACCTCGCCCGGGATCTGTCCATCCTCAATGTCGAGGACGTGATGACCCGCAATCCGAAGGTCATCAAGGGCGATGCACTCGCCACGACCGCCGCGGCCATGATCAATAAACATGGCATTGGTGCCTTGATCGTCGTCGACGACGAAAACACGCCTGTCGGCCTCATCCACTTCCACGACCTGCTGAGGATCGGCGTGGCCTGAGACCGCGTCAGGCTTCTTCGACGGTCAGATCCTGGCCATTGCTGGAGATGATGCGAATTCTCGCTCCGCCGGGTAGATCAGGCCCTGATACCAGCCAGAAGGTATCATCCAGGCGGATGCGGCCGCGTCCCTCGCGGATCGGCTCCGCGAGCACGGCGGTGCGGCCGACCAGGCTTGCGCCCCGCTGGTTGAGGAGAGGCTGATCGCTTTCGGTCTCGAGGCGCGAGAAATAGCGGCGACCGGCGAGCGTGAAGACCACGGCACTTGCGGCGAAGACGAGTGACTGGACCTGCCAGGTCCAGAAACCCGCGTCCCAAAGCAGCAACGACACAGCGCCGGTCAGTATGGCACCAAGGCCGATCCAGACCAGGAAGACGCCTGGCATCACAAGCTCGGCTGCCAGAAGCAGCATGCCGAGCACCCACCAGCTCCAGGGGCCGAGTTCGGCGACGATCCGGCCGAGCATGGTCATCACTCGCCGTTGGGGTTGAAGGACGAGATCGGCGGCGTGCTGCGGGGGGCAGTCGCAGCCGGGCGCGTCGGGGCAGGGCGCTTGTCCTCGCCAAAGACCTCACGGGCGATGGCGCCGATACCGCCGAGCGAGCCGATCAGGGAGGTCGCCTCCATAGGCATGAGCACGATCTTGGAATTGCTGGCCGTGCCGATGGCCGTCATCGCCTCGGTGTACTTCTGTGCGACGAAGTAATTGATGGCGTTGACATCACCGGCGGCGATCGCTTCGGAGACGAGGCGGGTGGCCTTTGCCTCGGCTTCGGCCAGACGCTCGCGGGCCTCGGCCTCGCGATAGGCGGCCTCGCGCTGGCCTTCGGCCTCGAGGATGGCCGACTGCTTGGCACCCTCGGCACGCAGGATCTGGGCGTTGCGGAAACCCTCTGCTTCAAGCACCTGGGCGCGCTTTTCGCGCTCGGCCTTCATCTGTCGACCCATGGCGTCAACGAGATCGGCGGGCGGCTGGATGTCCTTGATCTCGACGCGGGTCACCTTGATGCCCCAGGGGCGCACGGCCTCGTCGACGACGCGCAGCAGGCGATCATTGATTACTTCGCGGTTCGAGAGCAGCTCATCGAGGTCCATCGAGCCCATGACCGAGCGAATGTTGGTCATGGTCAGGTTGAGGATCGCATTTTCGAGATTGGCGACCTGATAGGCGGCCTCGGCGGCGTTCAGCACCTGGTAGAAGGCGACCGCATCAGCGGAAACGGAGGCGTTGTCCTTGGTGATCACTTCCTGGGTGGGCACGTCGAGGACCTGCTCCATGACATTCATCTTGGCGCCTATGCGCTCGAAGAAGGGAATGATCAGGTTCAGGCCGGGTTCCAGGGTGCGGGTATAGCGACCGAAACGCTCGATCGTATAGCGAAAACCCTGCGGCACCGTCTTGATCCCGGCAAACAGGACCAGGATGACAAGTACGACGAGTGCAATGACGACGATGTCCGGACCGGTGATGGGCATGAAATCCTCCAGCTGCGGCGCCGATGAATACCGCGGCCCCGCGTTCTAACATCGTGGGGTGACATGGCAATTGCAAGGGTTGTGGATCACAGCCGGATGCGTGCGTGTGCAGGCAGAAATGCAGAAGGGCGGCGGGATCGCTCCCGCCGCCCTTCCTTCATGTCGGATGAACCGGTGTCTCAGAACTCTTCCCAGCTGTCCTTGGCGACGGCGGCATTACCGTGGCTGCGCAGAGCCGGCGCCGCGTGGCGTGCGGGTTCCGCCGCGCGCGGTGCCGGAGCGCGATGGGCGGACGGCTGGGCCATGGTGCGGGCAGTTTCCCGCAGTGCCGAGGCCTGGGTCTGCTGCACACCGTCGATGGTGAAGTGCGCAATCAGTTCGCGGAGCTTGGCGGCTTCGGAAGCGAGCGCTGCTGAGGCGGCGTTCGATTCCTCGACCATTGCGGCGTTCTGCTGGGTCGTCTGGTCCATCGAGTTGACGGCGTGGTTGACTTCCGAAAGGCCGGTTGCCTGTTCCTTGGCGGAGATGGCGATGGCATCCATGTGGGTGTTCATCTCGGTGATGAAGCCGCCGATGGTGCGCAGAGCCTCGCCAGTCTTGCGGACGAGGTCCACACCGCCTGCGACTTCCGTCGAGGAGTTCTGGATGAGCGCCTTGATCTCCTTCGCAGCGTTGGCCGAACGTTGGGCCAGTTCGCGGACTTCCTGGGCAACGACGGCAAAGCCCTTGCCGGCTTCACCGGCGCGTGCTGCCTCGACGCCTGCATTCAGGGCGAGCAGGTTGGTCTGGAAGGCGATCTCGTCAATGACCCCGATGATGTTCGAGATCTGCTGCGAGGAGCCCTCGATCCGGCGCATGGCGTCTTCAGCGCGGGATACGACCTCCGACGATTGGTTGGCGGAGGTGTTCGCCTGGGACGCGACGCCGCGGGCCTCTTCGGTGCGCTTGGTCGAGTTCACAACGTTTGCTGTGATTTCCTCGACGGCGGCTGCGGTTTCTTCCAGGGCTGCGGCCTGCTGTTCGGTGCGCTTCGACAGATGATCGGTGCCCGAGGCGATTTCACGGGTGCCGGTTTCCATCGTGGCGACGCTGTTGGTGATGGCGGCCATCGTCTGGTTCAGCTGGCGGATCGACTGGTTGAAGTCGTGGCGCAGAGCCTCGAAATCGGGGGCGAAGGCTTCGTGGATCTGGAAGGCCAGGTCGCCGGCGGCGAGGCGTTTGAGGCCCGATGCGAGGCCGGAGGTAGCGATCCGCAGGCGTTCTGCAGCATCGGCCTCTGCACGCTGCTGGGTGGCGATGCGTTCGGCTTCGGCACGCTGGCGGTTGCCTTCGGCTTCCGATTCCAGCCGCTTGTTGGCGATGGCTGCCTCACGGAAGATCTGCATGGCGGCTGCCATGCGCCCGATCTCGTCCTTGCCGCCCTGTTCGATGGCGATGTCGAGATCGCCATTGGCGAGACGCGTCGTGCCATCGGCAAGCTTGCCAAGCGGGCGCGAAACGAGCTGGAAGTTGAGGAAGCCCATCAGGACGGCTGCAGCGGCGACGACGATCGAGGCGATCAGGCTGACTGTCTCGACCAGATCGAGGGCCTTGCTCTGATTTTCCGTCGCTGTCGCTGCGCGGGCCGTCATGGCGGCTTTGACTTCGCCGAGCTTGTCCACGAAGGCCGTGGCCAGGGCCTCGCCTTCGCCGGTGACTTCAATCGCCCGGGCCAGTTCCACCGTGACCGGATCGCGCATCAGCAGAATCTGGCGATCGACGAAGTTGGTCTTCCAGGTGTCGAGAGAGGCAAAGGCCTCCTTCAGCTTCGGCAGTTCCGATGGAGCGGCCTGGTTGAAGAGTGCTTCGAGCCTGGCCTTGTCTTCGGTCATCTCGGCGACGACCTTCTGCGAGGACGCAGCATAGTCACGATTGCCGGTGAGCAGGAAAGTCTTCAGCTGCAGATTGGCGAGCGAAAGGTCCGCACCGAATTCCTCGATGGCTGTGACCACCTCGTTGACGGTCGCCGTTTCGGCCACCTGTTCGCGCGCCACGATCGAACGGCTGTGAATGAAGGTTGATGCCGCAATGGCAATGGTGGCGAGAATTCCGAAAGCGATGAAGCCTTTTGCGCTTACGGATAGGTTCTTGAGCATGACGCTGGTCCAGTCTCGATCTGCAGGGAGGTTTCACATGTTTGGAGGCACAGGCACCGTCATGCACCCGTGGCTGGACCATCAGGATGCGGCCAGCAGGCGTCTCTCGAGTTCGGTCAGATTGATCTCGACGGTTACCGCGCCGATCTTTTTCTTCGAGGCGTCAAGAAGCGTGAAGCTGACCTGGTTGCGCCAGATCTTGGCTTCGTCGTCCCATTCGGCCGCGTCAACGAACATGGCGTCGTCCGATACCTGGTAGGTCTTCTGGAACTTGTCCTCGTCCCCCTGCCAGAAGTCGCTGGTCACCGAGCTCTGGCCGACATTCAGGCCGTTCTGGTCCATGACGAAGATCTCGGCATAGAGGCCGAGAGATTTGCCCTGGATGCGGGCGAGATAGACGGACAGCGGATTGGACAGGGTCGCTGCGATCAGGGGCTTGTCGGCCGCCTCCCGCTCTGCCTTCCACTGGTTGTCGAGGGCATCGATCTTGTCCTGAGCCATGGCCGTCAGGCGCTGGTTCTGGGCCGCCACCGAAACCTGGACGATCTCGGTGTTGATGAAGCTGCGCATTTCCTCGATCAGTGCCGGCGAAACGAGCTTGTTGACGTCGGGCTGTGGGGGCTCGGCTTGGGCCGGCATAAAAGACACCGCAACGATGGCGGATGCCAGGGTCATTCGGAACTTGGGCATAGGGCGTCTCCTTCAATGCCCTAATTCTAGGCATCATTATTAAACGGAGCGTTAATATAAGAAATCACTCCTCTAGAATTGTAATTAAATCCAATGATTTAACTCGACGCTCCCGTCTCCGTGGAGTGCTGGTTCGGCAGCCATGAGTTGACCCATGTAGAACAAAGATCATGCAGCCTGATTCGGTAAACGGATGAAATTGATGTGCAAACCCGAGGTGGTCTCACGTTGCTCTCACGTCTTCATATTCAAGGAATACACCACGGGAAACGTATTGGTTGCATACATTCGCAATGTCTGGATTGGCACATGTGAGGTTGCGGAGCCGCCGGCTCTCCCCCAAAAACGAAAACGGCCGCCTTGTGGCGGCCGATCGATCTCACAGATTGCTGCTGTGGTTGACTGCTCTCAGGCCCAGCCCTGCAATTCTCGCCGTACAACGTTTTCGATCACGCGCATGCCGTCCTCGCTGTCGTTGAGACAGGGGATGTGGGTGAACTTCTCGCCACCATTGTGCAGGAACTCCTCGCCCGCTTCCCCGGCGATTTCCTCCAGCGTTTCCAGGCAGTCCGAAACGAAGCCCGGGTTCAGGATGGCGATGCGCTTGACGCCTTCCTGCGCAAGCTTCTCGACCGTCTTGTCGGTGTAGGGCTGCAGCCACTCCTCCGGCCCGAAGCGGGACTGGAAGGTGACCATGAGTTTCTCCTTCTCCCAGCCAAGGTGCTCACGCAGCAGACGTGTGGTCTTGTAGCACTGGCAGTGATAGGGATCGCCCTTCATGAAATAGGACTTGGGGATCCCGTGATAGGAGGTGATCACCAGTTCCGGCTCCCAGTCCAGGGTCGCGAGGTGCTTGTTGATCGAATTGGCAAGTCCCTCGATATAGACCGGATCGTCGGCATATTGCGGAACGGTTCGAAGTGCCGGCTGCCAGCGCATCTTGAGCAAGGCCTTGAAGGCCTCGTCATTGACGGTTGCGGTCGTCGCTGCGGCATATTGCGGATAGAGTGGATAGACGAGGATGCGCTCGCATCCCGCCTTCTGCATCTCGTTCATCTTGGCCTGGATCGCCGGCTGACCGTACCGCATGGCCCAGTCGACATGCACGTGCGGCAGATCCCTCAAGGCGACCGCTAGCTTTTCCGCCTGGCTGCGGGTGTAGGTGCGCAGATAGCTTTCGTCGAGATCCTTGTTCCAGATCTCCTCATAGGCCTTGCCGACCTTCTGCGGACGCTTGTTGAGGACGATGCCGTAGAGGATCGGGTACCAGAACCACCGCGACCACTCGATGACGCGCTTGTCCGTCAGGAACTCCTCAAGATAGCGGCGCATGGACTTGTAGTCCGTGCCGTCAGGCGTTCCGAGATTGACGAGCAGCACGCCGACCTTGCCGAAATTGACGGGCGGGTGGTCGGAGGGCCAATGGGCGGGAAGTGCATTCATCTTTATATCCTGGTGATGAGATCTCGACCGTTACGTCACGAAGGCCTGTTGAGATCATCTGATAAAAGCAAAAGCCGGCCCGGGGAAGCCCGGACCGGCTTTTGTCATGCGTCAAACGGTCTTACTTGGCCGGCAGTTGAAGTTCCCGGCCGATAGAGATCACGTTCGGATTGCGCAGCGTGTTCGCTTCCGCGATCTTTTTCCAGAGCAGACCATCGCCATAGGTCGCCTCGGCGATCTTCCACAGGCTGTCTCCGGCAACCACCTTGTACATGGTCGCTGCGGTGGCCATTGCCGCTTCGGTTGCGGTCGCGGCCGGAGCTTCGGTGGCCGGTGCTGTCTCGGCAGATGCCTGTGCCGCCGCCGCGATCATCGTGATGCGGCCGTCGGTGTAGGGCTTGTAGGGGCTGTTCTTGGCAATGTAGTCAGCGACAACAGCTTCGAGGCCGGGACCAAAGTCATAGGCATTCTGGCCGCCGGTGGCGAAGATCTTGTAGCCGTCACCGCCGGAGCGCATGTAGTTGTTGGTGGCGACGCCGTAGACCTTGTTCGCGTCGATCGCAACGAAGGCATCGCCTTCCTTGACTTCGACCGAGGTGATGCGGCTGCCGGCCGGCTTGTTGAGGTCGGCCGTATACTTCAGGCCGGAGACCTGCGGGAAGCGCCCTGCGCCTTCCTCGACCTGGCTCACACCGTTTTCGAGTGCTGCCACGATATCCGAGCCCTTGAGCTGGAAGGAGGCAAGCGTGTTCTGGAACGGCAGCACCGTCAGGACTTCGCCCATGGTGACCGTGCCGGCATCGATGGATGCACGCAGGCCGCCGCCATTCTGGATGGCGATGGTGATGCCCTGGTCGCTCAGGCGGTCGACCATGGCATCGGCGACGAGGTTGCCCATCGAGCATTCGACGGCACGGCAGGTGTCGCGCGCGCCGTCAACGGCCTCTGCGGTGGCACCGATTTCCTTCAGCTTGAGTTCCTCGATCGGACCTGCGAGTTCCGCGACCTTGGCGACGAAGCCTGCATCCGGCGTGACGGATGCGTCGAGCAGTTTCGGCTCGCCGGTGGCTGTCTTGACGACGCCTGCATCGTCGAAGACGACGGTCAGGTCGCCGAGATACTTGGAATAGGCATAGGCCTGAACGATCGGCACATCCTTGCCGGACGGGTTCTTGACCATTGTCGGATAGGGGCCGGCGGCCTTTTCGTCGGTGTTGGACAGCAGCGTGTGGCTGTGGCCGCCGACGATCACGTCAATGCCGTCAACGGCTGCGGCGATTTCCTGGTCCTTGGGGTAGCCGACATGTGAGAGCAGCACGATCTTGTCGATGCCCTGGCCTTCGATCTCCGCCACGGCTTCCTTCAGGTAGCCGATCTCATCGGCGAACAGGACGCTGTCGCCCGGCGACGAAGTTTCATCGGTGTCTGTTGCCAGAACCGAGACGACGGCGACCTTTTCGCCCGCGAAATCCTTGACGATATAGGGCTTGAACTTGTCGGCGACCGGGGTGTTCAGACCAGCCAGCGTGTTGCCCGAGATCATCGGAAATTTCAGGGCGTCGATGAACTTGGCCAGTTCTTCCGGACCATCGTCAAACTCGTGGTTGCCGATTGCCATGGCGTCGAAGCCGATGCCGTTCATGAAGTCCGCGATCGGTGCGCTCTTGTAGGTTGTATAGAAGAGCGAGCCCTGGAACTGGTCGCCGGCGTCGAGCGTCAGCACATTCTTGCCTGACAGTTCCGCACGACGGGTGTCGATCGCGGTCTTCACGCGGGCGATGCCGCCAAAGCACTCGTTCTTGGAAGCCTCTTCGGCCGAGCAGGTGGAATCGAACTTATTGATCGCTTCGATGCGCGAATGCAGGTCGTTGATGTGCAGGATGTTGAGTTCGAAATCGGCCAGAGCTGTTCCGGCCGTCAGGGCCAGCACCGAGGCGCTGAATAGGCCAATCTTCAAGTGTTTGAACATCTTATATCTCTCCTGTTCCAATCCATCTCAAACCAGTCTGGCACACCCGCATGACAAAGGTGCACCCGAAATCCGATGGCGAATGTTTTCATCAAGACAGGGGCAGGGCAAGCGAAAATCGGTACACGGTTGCATGTTAGCGAGTTCAAAACGACAGAAGCGGCCTCGTGGGCCGCTTCTGGAACTACCGTGATATTCGGGTGGATCAGATACCGCTGCGGGCGAGCGAGAACTGTGCTCCGCTGTCGGAGGTGCAGTTGAGCTGCGTTGGTGTCACGAGGGCGCAATTGACCTTCTGCTGGGTGTTGCGGACCAGCGATGTCATGTTGATCTCCACCAGCCGGTCATTCACCAGCATGTAGGTGCCTGAGGCCAGGATCTGGTTCGAATCGGTTGTGCGCGTCGTGAAGGTGCCGCCCTGGAAGGTCGAGGTGATTCCATTCGGATCAACCCATGCGCCTTCGATCGAGGGGCCTTGCTGAACTGCTGGCAACTGGCGCGGCGGGCTCGAATAACAGGACGAAAGCGCGACGCTCGCTGCCGCAACTGCGACCAGGGATTTGGTTCTCATTCTTGTCTCCCACCATCTAGGCGGTTCGGCCAAGCCGTCCGCCTCCTGCGTTGTCGTCGAAACATGCCGCGAAGCCTTGGCCAAAGCAAGGCGGAAGCCTTGCGCGCCAAGGGTTATCCCGGTCTTGCTCGTCATGGAAAAGGCGCGCCGCAAAGGGCGCGCCTCAACTCGAGACCGAAACCGGTCAGCGAACGAGAATGTTCCGGAACTGCCACGGATCCTTTTCGTCGAGATCTTCCGGGAAGAGGCCCGGGCGACCGTCGAGCGGGGTCCAGTCGGTGTAGTGGCCTTCGACCGGGCCGAGATAGGGCGACTGCACTTCGAGGCAGCGCTTGTAGTCCATCTCGTCGGCTTCGACGATGCCGGCCTTCGGATTTTCGATCGCCCAGACCATGCCGGCCAGAACGGCAGATGTCACCTGCAGGCCGGTGGCATTCTGGTAAGGGGCGATCTCGCGGGTTTCTTCCAGCGACAGGCGCGAACCGTACCAGTAGGCGTTCTTGTCGTGGCCGTAGAGCAGCACGCCGAGTTCGTCGACGCCATCGACCAGTTCGTCCTCGTTCAGCACGTGCAGAACCGGCTGCGGCGTGCCGCCATTGCCGAACATCTCGTGCAGGGAAAGGACGGCATCATTGGCCGGGTGGTAGGCATAGTGGCAGGTCGGACGGTAAACGACTTCGCCGTCCTTTTCGACGGTGAAGTAGTCGGCGATCGAAATCGACTCGTTGTGGGTGACGAGAAAGCCATACTGGGGACCCGGCGTCGGGCACCAGGTGCGAACGCGGGTGTTGGCGCCCGGCTGCTCAAGATAGATCGCGGCCTTGCAGCCCTTCTTGTGCTTCTTGGCGTTCTTCGGCATCCAGTTCTCATGGGTGCCCCAGCCGAGTTCGGCGGGCTGCAGGCCTTCGGAGATGAAGCCTTCGACAGACCAAGTGTTCCAGAACACGTTGAACGGCTTCGGGTTCTTGGTCCGCTGGGTGTCGCGCTCGGCGATGTGCACGCCCTTGACGCCGACCTTCTTCATCAGCTTGGCCCAGCCTTCGCGGTCGTTCTGATCGGGCTCTTCGAACTTGATGCCGAGTTCGTTGGCTACGTTGACCAGACCCTGCTTCACGAACCAGGAGACCATGCCCGGGTTGGCGCCGCAGGTGGAGACAGCCGTCGTGCCACCGGGGTTCTTCGCCTTTTCCTGGCGGACCGTTTCGCGCAACGCATAGTTGGTGCGCTCGGAATTCTTCATGTTCTTGTCGAAGTAGAAGCCGAGCCAGGGCTCGACGACGGTGTCGATGTAGAGAACGTCGAGCTTGCGGCAGAGCTTCATCAGATCGAGCGAACCGGTATCGACCGACAGGTTGACGCAGAAGCCCTGACCTTCGCCTTCCGTCAGCAGCGGCTTCAGGAGCTTCTTGTAGTTGTCCTTGGTGACATGCGCCTGGATGTGCTTGATGCCATGCTTGGCCAGCAGGTCGGCTTCGTCATTGCGGGGATCGATGACGACCATCCGGCTCTTGTCGAACTTGAAGTGGCGTTCGATCAACGGCAGGGTGCCGCGGCCGATCGATCCGAAGCCGATCATCACGATCGGGCCGGTGATCTCGCCATAAACCGGGTAGGTCTTTTCGCTCATTCTTGTCTCCTTGGAGGTCCGGTTCTTTTGCCCGGGCCATGATTCCGGCCTGTCTCATGCAGCCGGAGCGATACTGGCGGTTCTAGATCACAAAACTCTGACACAATAAAGGGTGGAGCCAAAGTAGGCAGAGATGCTCGCCGCTATTTTATGACGATATCACTTGCCGCAGGCGGTCGACCAGCCGCTTGCGTTGGCGGTCGAGGCCCTTGTAGCGCAGTTGCGGCTCACTCAGCCCCTCCAGCTGGTCGGCGAGAGACCGCGCCAGACGCTTGCCCTCCGGGTGGCGGTCAAACAGGGTGACCGGGTCAAGGTAGATGCGGATCGTGAAGACGATCGCACCTGTCACAGGCAGTTTCGTCAGCGTTTGTCGTTCGACGCGCACCACGGCCTCTTCGGGCTCAGCCGTATCGTTGCGACCGGTTTCCGGATGGAAGAGCTTTTCCTTCCAGTTGATCGACCAGTTGAAGCGCTCTGCCGGGAGATCCGGTGCCAGATTGTCGAAGATGCGATTGATCATCGCCGCGTTGCGTGTGCCGCCCTGGAAACCCGGCACATGCTCGTGGACTTCCTCCATCGGGCGGTCGAACTTTTCGGCAAGCAACCAGGAAGACGGAAAGGAGAGATGGGCGGCGGCGATATGCCAGCCCGCCTCGCGCCGCATCATGATGACGAGGTCGTCCTGCACGAGCATTCCGGCGCGCAGAAGTGGGGGGAGCGTTTCGTCGGAAAGGTCGAGGGTCTCGCCGGCGACATGCATCAGTTTGCCGTCGCGATGGTAACGCTCCGGGTGATGGTTTTCCAGATGAGAGACAAGTTCGGTCAGACATTCTTGCTGAGCGGCATGACTGTCATTTGTCGCGCGAAAGACATCGGGGAGGCGGATTGTGGCGAGTTCCCGCTTCTCTGCCAGATAGCGGGCCTGATCGTTGTCCGGCTCGATCCAGCGGGTTGGATCGAGTGCAGACAGGCCGATGGTGAAGGGACGCGTGGGACCGGCATAGGGGGTGTGGGTAAACGGTCTCATGTCAGGCCCACTCCCCTTCCTTCATCCTAGTCCTTCAGCGCCTCGAGGCCGGCACTGGTCCGATTGACTGCCACCTCGGTCAAATCGTAAACGGCCACGCCCTCGGCCGTGAAGGGATCCGCTGCGACATAAGCCTCGACCTGGGTTCGCTCTCCTTTCGCAAGAATGACCCCTCCGGTGCGCGGGTTCTTGCGGCCGGAAGCGAGAAACATACCTCTGTCATAGCCGGCGTTCACCCAGTCCATGTGCGAAGCCATGAAACGATCGGCTTCTTCGGTCGGCTTCACATAAGCCAGAGAGAGAATGAACATGGGCAGCACTATTCAATGAGTTCGGCGCGGATCAGGCCGCGCAGGGAGTTGCCGACGAAAAGCTTTCTGTGCCTGAGGTCATCGAGTTTCAGGACCTCACCCCGGGCCTTGCGCTCGCGGATCAGTTCGGCGCGGAGGACGCCTGGCAGGAGGCCGCTGGTCAGGGGCGGGGTGAGCAGGATGCCGTCTGAGGTTTCTGCGAAGACATTGGTGATTGTGCCCTCGCAGACCTCGCCGCGCTCATTGAGCAGGATCACCTCGTCGGCTTCGTCCTTGGAGAACTCGGCACGCGCGGCCTCATAGGGGGCGCGACGGGTGGTCTTGTGGCGAAACAGGCTGTCTTCGGATTGCAGTCGGGTCTTGGCGATCTTCAGCCTCCAGACGGTCACGTCGGGGATCGGCTCGAAAGGCGTCGTCGTCACTTCCATTTTGCCGCGATAGGTCATGACGAGGCGGACGCGCAGAGGCTGGTCACCCGAGACTTCCTTGCTCAGCCGCCCCTTCGGATCCTGCGGCTGACGAAAACCCAGTGCGTCTGCCGAGCGGGCGAGACGACGCAGATGCTGGTCGAGCCGCAGGAAACCCGCGTCCGGCTGCCACCGCAATGTCTCGATCAGCGAGAAATCCATTCGTCTCCCACGGCAAAGCGCGCCTTCAACAGGCATTCCTCGTATTCGGCCTCGGCCTTCGAATCGAAGACGATGCCGCCGCCGACATTGAAAACTGCGCGGCCTCCGTTGAAAAGGGAGATCGTACGGATCGCAACCGAAAATCGCATCGGGCCGGCTGGATCGCACCAGCCGATCGCGCCGCAATAGATGTCGCGCGGACCTGCCTCCAGTTCATGCAGGATGCGCATGGCCCACATTTTGGGTGCACCGGTGACTGAGCCACAGGGAAACAGCGCGGCCATGATTTCTGGCAGGCCAATGCCGGGCGAGAGCCTTGCCCGGACATAACTGACCATTTGATGGACCGTCGGATAGGTCTCGATCGCGAAGAGTTTTGGCACCGACAGCGTGCCGACTTCGGTGATCACGGAGACGTCGTTGCGCAGCAAGTCGACGATCATGCGGTTTTCGGCCTGTGTCTTTTCGTCACCCAGCATGGCCTCGATGATTGCCTCGTCTTCCTCGGGGCTTGCGCCGCGCGGGGCCGTGCCCTTCATCGGGCGCGTCTCGATCCAGCCGTTGTCGTCGACCGAAAAGAAGAGTTCCGGCGACCGTGATAGGATGATCGGATCACCGAAATCGATCAGGGCTCCGTAGTGGACGGGCTGGCGACCGACGAGTGACCAGAAGGCGGCACGTGGATCCCCGGACCAGCGGGCCTCGATGGGCATTGTGAGGTTCGCCTGGTAGCAGTCGCCCTTGCGCAAATGATGATGCAGGCGATCGAAGCGGGTCCGGTAGGTGTCGAGATCCCAGCCCGCTCTGGGATCGGCGAGCAAGGGGGCGTTGGGGATGTTCGACGGCGCCTCAGCCAGCGGGTGCTCGGCTGGTGCGGGCGCGGCGAAGACCCCCATGGCGATGAGCGGGGTTTCCCGCCCATCCTCTACCAGCGGTCGCAGCTTCTCCTCGAAGACGAAGCCGGCTTCATAGGACAGATAACCCGCCAGCCATTTGCCGGATTTCCGCGCGGCCTCCAGTTGCGCCAGCGCTGGGCGGACCTCGTCTGCCGTCCGGGCGACGACGAGCGTCTCCGGTTCGGCAAAGACAAGGCTCGTCCCCGCGCGGTCGTCGCGGAAGAGCGCATAGGGCGCGTGGTCACGCATGGGATGACGGCTGCTCCGGTTCAGGCTGCCTTATCTAGCGCTTCCAATTCGTCGATCAGCCCCTCGATCATCGACAGACCCTTGGCCCAGAACGACGGATCGGTCGCATCAAGGCCGAAGGGGGCGAGAAGCTCAGAGTGGTGCTTTGTGCCGCCGGCCTTCAGGAGCTCGAAATACTTGTCCTGGAAGCCCTGATCGGCATTCTGGTAGACGGCATAGAGCGAGTTCACCAGGCAGTCGCCAAAGGCATAGGCATAGACATAGAAGGGCGAGTGGATGAAGTGGGGGATATAGGCCCACCAGGTCTCATAGCCTTCCGAGATCTTGATCGCCGGCCCGAGGCTTTCCTGCTGCACGGAAAGCCACAATTCACCGATCTTCTCGGCCGTCAGTTCGCCTTCCTTGCGGGCCGTGTGGATCTTGCGCTCGAACTGGTAGAAGGCGATCTGGCGCACGACCGTGTTGATCATGTCCTCGACCTTCTGGGCGAGCATTGCCTTGCGTTCTTTGCTGTCGGTCGTCTTGTCGAGCAGCGCGCGGAAGGTCAGCATTTCGCCGAAGACGGATGCGGTTTCGGCGAGCGTCAGCGGCGTCTGGCACATCATCGCGCCCTGGCCGCCGGCCAGCACCTGGTGCACGCCGTGGCCGAGCTCATGGGCCAGCGTCATGACATCTCGCGGCTTGCCGAGATAGTTGACGAGCACATAGGGGTGAGCGGACGGCACGGTCGGATGGGCGAATGCGCCCGGAGCCTTGCCAGGGCGGGCAGGCGCGTCGATCCAGCCTCCATCGAAGAAGCGACCGGCGATCTCGGCCATTTCAGGCGCAAAGCCGCCATAGGCCGAGAGCACCATGTCCTTGGCCTCGTCCCAGGAGATGAGACGGTCCGGCGTTTCGGCCAGCGGTGCATTGCGGTCCCAGAAATTCATCTGGTCCATGCCGAGCCACTTCGCCTTCATCTTATAATAGCGATGCGACAGGCGCGGATAGGCCTCGCGTACGGCCTCGGCCAGCGCATCGACCACGTCTCGTTCGACGCGGTTGGCGAGGTGGCGTGAATCGGCGATGTCTTCGAAGCCGCGCCAGCGGTCGGATATGTCCTTGTCCTTGGCGAGCGTGTTGGTGACCAGGGTGAAGATGCGGATATTGTCCTTGAAGGTCTTCGACAGGGCTTCCGCCGCCTGTTTGCGCTTGGCCGGATCGGCGTCCTGCAGCAGCGTCAGGGTCGGCTCAAGCGGCATCTCCTCGTCGCCGACCTTGAAGCGCAGAGAGGCCAGCGTCTCGTCGAAGAGGCGGTTGAATGCAGCAGCACCGGTCTGCGACTTCTCGAGAAACAGCTGTTCAATGCGGTCGTCGAGCTGGAAGGGCTTGTCCTTGCGCAGATCGACGATCCAGGGGCGGAAATGGCCGAGTGCCGGGTCGCGGTCCATGGCGGCATCGACCGCATCGTCGGCCAGACGGTTCATCTCCAGCGGGAAGAAGAGGAGGCGGGCCGACATGTCGGTGAGCTTGGCCTGGATGTCGCCGAAGAACTTGCCATTCGCCGGATTGGTCATGTCGGAATAATAGGTGAGGCCGGCATAGGAGGCGATGCGGCCAAGCAGGTCTTCCAGCGCATCCATTTCGCGCAGGGCCTGGGCCAGCGAGTTTTCCCCCACGGTTCCGAGCGCGATTGCCAGCTTGCCCTTCCATTTGGTCTCGAAGGCAAGCGCATCGGATCCCGCCTTGTCGACGGCACCGAGGAATTCGCTCGAGGTCTGACCCGGATAGAGATCGTCCAGCTTCCAGACGGGCAGGTCGCCGAGGTTCTGATTTCCGCTGGCGGAAGCCGGGTGGGCGGGACTCAGGGTGGGGCGGCGGTCGATCGTCATGGCGATGTCCTTTCTTCAACTCGTTTCGGAGATGTAGTCAGTCGCCCGGGGATCGGCAAGCAGCTGGGTGTGCCAGCACGATGCGACCTTGCCGGGTTCGCTCCGGAAGCGGCGCCTGTGGATTGTGCCATAAACGGTTAAGGACCGTTAAAATGCGAGGCTTTCTCCCAAGAACATCTTCAGGGCTTTCTGGCAGGCTCCTCGCGATAACCCAGGAGCGCGAAGGCGCCAGAACAGCCCCGGGGAGCGCAAGTTGACCGCACAGATTCTACTCATCGATGAAGATGCCGCCGAGCGTCGCAGCATGAAGGCTGCCATAGAAGCGCACGGCCACGCCGTCCATGTCGCCGACACGGCGCATGCCGGGATCGAGGTTTTCCGCCGTTATCGCGATGCGATCGGGGTGGTTCTGATCGATGCCGCATCCGTAGAAGGTTTGAACCCGACCCTCATTCCCATGCTGGCCGACATCAACCCGGCCGTGCCGGTGATTGTCGGGACAGCCGAAGGCGCGACCGAAACAGCGCTCGGCGCGGTGCGGGCGGGTGCCTTCGATTTCCTGGTCAAGCCCATCGCGCAGGAGCGGCTGATCGGCGCTATCGAATCGGCTCTGAAGATTCATCGCACCAGCCTCCAGGGGCGGACACCGCGTCGAGCCCGCAGCGGCTCCGTGAGCTTTGCCGATGTGATCGCCGCCAGTGCGGCA
Source organism: Rhizobium sp. Q54 (assembly GCA_943372805.1). GTDB lineage: Bacteria > Pseudomonadota > Alphaproteobacteria > Rhizobiales > Rhizobiaceae > Allorhizobium. The sequence continues at coordinate 24,869 of CALSAF010000014.1, read as the reverse complement.
ATGTCCCGAGTGGTCGAACTCGGGCGGCGCGCCGCCCAGTCGGCGATTCCCGTAATGCTTGAAGGCGAGGCCGGGGTCGGCAAGGAACTCGTTGCCCGGGCCATCCATGCCGCGAGTGACCGTTCGTCCCGCCCGTTCGTACCGGTCAACTGCAACACGATTTCCCCAGGACAGATCGACGAGGTGCTGTTTGGCAGTGAGGCCGCCACCGGCAAACTGTCGGAGGCCGAAGGTGGAACGCTTTTCATAGAGGAAATCAGCGAGTTGCCGCCGGTCGGGCAGATGCGGCTGCTCGAAATCGTGCAGAGCGGCGAGATCTCCCGCGGTGGTCAGCAGCGTTCGCTGAAGACCAATGTTCGCCTGATCCTCGCGACCAACAAGGATCTCATCGAAGAGGTCAAGGCGGGCCGCTTCCGTGAGGATCTTTATTACCGGGTCAACGTCTTTCCGATCACGATTCCGGCTCTTCGCCGCCGCAAGGAGGACATTCCGCATCTGATCCGGGCCTTTGTCGAGCGCTTCTCGCTCGAACAGCGGCTGCCGAGAACGCTGCAGGTCGAATCCTCCGCGCTGGCCTTGCTGACCTCCTTCGACTGGCCGGGCAATACGCGGCAGCTGGAAAACGCCATCTTCCGGGCGGTCGTCCTTGCCGAGGGGCTTAATCTCAGGGAAAGCGATTTTCCGCAGATTGCCGCGCAGGTGAACGGGTCCCGTGGCGGTTCTTCCGGCTATGAGCTGCAACCGGCCCTCAATGAGCAGAGCCCGATCGCCAAGGTTCAGGCGGCTCTCGCGGAGCGTGCCGCCGGGATCGGGGGCGGCCATTCATCTTCCTCCACAGGATTTGGCGCGTCTGCATCCGGCAATGTCATTGTGAGCACTGATGAGGCCGGCAATGTGCGCAAGCTCGCGGAAATCGAGGAGGAACTGATCCGTTTCGCCCTGAAATTCTATCGTGGCCAGATGAGCCAGGTGGCGCGCAAGCTCGGAATCGGGCGCTCAACGCTCTATCGCAAGCTCAAGGACTACGGAATTGATCCCGACGATCCGCAGAAGGACGCGGCTTGATTTGCCTCAACCGTTCGATGTTAACTCTGGGGTAAGCTTAATCGCTTACCCAAGGGGCTAAGCATTTGTTAGGCAAGCGTTCACCATAAACGAACAGCTTGTGCGGATGTGGCAAATTTGCCATGGTATGACCGCATTTGACGTTCATTTCGGTTGGCGTGGGACGTAGTCTTTCGGACGGGGATTGCATTGCAGGCATCGCAGGACATCAGCGCGCTCCATACGCAAAGCGGGCGCAAAACCCGGCTTGCGTCTGCGCAGTTGGCAGCGAAGCTGCTGTTCTCGCTGTTTACCGTGATGCTGATGGGCCTTGGTGGTCTTCTTGCAAATCCAGGCATGGCCAAGGCCGAGACGCGCTCGCTCAACATCGAATTCGTACATACCGGCGAGCGTGCTTCGATCACCTTCAAGCGCAATGGTCGCTATGACCCCAAGGGTCTGAAACAACTCAACTATATTCTCCGCGACTGGCGCCGCAACGAGCCGACGAAGATGGACCCGCGCCTCTTCGATCTGGTGTGGGAAGTCTACCGCCAGTCCCGCGCCAAGGGTTACATCAAGGTCGTCTCGGCCTATCGGTCTCCCGCCACAAACTCCATGCTGCGCTCGCGCTCCAAGGGTGTCGCCAAGGAAAGCCAGCACATGCGCGGCACGGCGATGGACTTCTACATTCCGGGCGTGCCGCTGAAGACGCTGCGCGAAATCGGCGTGAAGATGCAGGCCGGTGGTGTCGGGTATTACCCGAATTCCGGTTCGCCCTTCGTGCATATGGACGTCGCCGGCGTCCGCGCCTGGCCGCGCATGAACCGCCAGGATCTCGTCCGTCTCTTTCCCGACGGCAAGACCGTGCATATTCCGGCCGATGGCAAGCCTTTGCCGGGCTACCAGCAGGCGTTGGCCGAGTACAAGCGTCGCGTAGCCTCCGGCAATACGGTTATGATCGCCGAAGAGAAGTCGACTGCGCGTCCCCGCAATTTCCTTGCATTGCTGTTTGGCGGTGGAGACGAGGATGAGGTGGAAGACATTCCCGCCCCGGCGGAGCGTCCGGCCATTGCCTCGCAGCCCCAGGCCCCCGCCGCACCGCCAGAGCAGCCGGTCGTGACCGCATCCGAACCCGTCATGGTGGCCACTGCGCTGCCGGGTGTGGATGCCGCAGATGCACCGGTTCCGGCGGCTCGTCCCTCCTTGCGTCCAGCAGACAACAGTCTTGCGGCTGCCCTCTACCAGCCGCCGCGCAATGCGGCCGAAGATGCCCTCCGCGAGGTCGCAAGCGGCGTTCCCGCGCCGGCAGCCGCTCCGTCGGGTGAGTTTGCCGACCTTGCGGCACTCAACGTGCCCGTCCCGACCTTGCTTGGCGTCCGATCTGAGCCGGGTGCTGCCGAAGCGGGCGTGTTGACGGCGTCGATTGATCCGAATGCGGGTTCCATGGTGCTTGCAGACGGCATGACCGTGCCTGTGCCTGCTGCCCGGCCGCAGGTGGCGGAAGCCCTGCTTGCGACAGCAGAAGCCGAGGCAGAGGCCGAAGTGGATGAGGTCGAGCAGGCGATCCTGTCACCAGAAGCCGCTGCGGCGCTTGAGGATGGCACCATGCCAGAGATGGCGGCCCCGATACCGTCGAGTGCGCCGGTTCAGGCCGGTGTCGTTGCCGCTCCGGCGCCGGCCCAGAAGCCTGTCGAGGTTGCTTCGATCCCTCAGGGACAAGACGTCGAACCGACAACCCAGTTCGGCGACATGTTTGATGCGCCGACCGATCCGATTGCAGGTGCCGATGCGGCTCTGCCGAAGAAGGGCGGGCGGCCGGGCCAGGAAGACGCCGAACGCGCGCACATGGCCATGTATGGCGGCACCAAGCTCACCAAGGGCATGATCGAGCAGTGGGCGCTGAATCAGGGCAAGTTTGAATCCGTGGCTAAGCCGGTGAAGGCTCCACGCGTCGTGTCGCGCTCGCTGGTGGCACCCGCCACGGCGGTTCCGGATGGCTTCCGCCTGGATGCGACCACTGTTGATCCGAGCCGCTTCGGCGCTCCGTAAAATCGAACTGATGCAGATTGCAAACAAAAGAAAACCCGCCGGATCGGCGGGTTTTTTGTTGGCATCGGTTCTGTGGCTCAGCCTTCCGGCGGGCTCTCGATCATGCCGAGCGCGTGCAGGTAGGTGTCAAGGATCAAGTCCTCTTCCATCCGCTCCTGATCGTCCTTCTTGCGAAGTGCGATGACCTTCTTGAGGATCTTGGTGTCGAAGCCCATGGACTTGGCTTCGCCGTAGACATCCTTGATGTCGTCGGCGATGGTCTTCTTTTCTTCTTCCAGGCGCTCGATGCGTTCGACAAAGGCACGGAGCTGGTCGCGGGCGACGCCGTGAGCGGCATCAGACATGGGCAATCTCCTTCATTGCAGGGATGGCATTCTTGAGGTGGGTTTTCGTGGCGATCACGTGCCGCGAAGCGGCGTCCGCGTCAAGCCCCAAAGCTTGTGGCGCGCGTCATTCCTTGGGGCGGTTCTTTTCGAAAGCCTGTAGCTGGTCGGTGTTCGCCTGGCGTTGGTTCAGTGCTTTCCACTCTTCATAGGGCATGCCGTAGACGATCTCGCGGCTCTCGTCCTTGGTGAGGTCGAGCCCTTTGTCCTTCGCCGCATCCAGATACCAGTTGGACAGGCAGTTGCGGCAGAAGCCGGCGAGGTTCATCAGATCGATGTTCTGCACCTCGGGGCGGTTGCGCAGATGGGAGACGAGCCGACGGAAGGCGGCGGCTTCGAGTTCGGTCTGCTGATCCTTGGTGGGGAGCGTCATGCTGTCCTCCTTCAGGGCGCGATTTGCTGGGTAGGGTAGGGGCCGGTGCGCGAGGCATTGATCTCATACTCGTGCAGCTTCGGGTCGGCATTGAGGCGTTCGAAGATCGGTGCCAGGCGATCTGCCCATGCGGCGACGCCGGCCTCGTCGCCGATCAGGTCCTGCCGGACCTCCAGCAGCGCATGCGGGATGCCTGTCATCATGCAGTGGCGATACATGGTGTCGCCCTTGAGCGCTCCGTCATAGGGCTCGTTGTCGCCGACGAGAACGTCGCCAGCGGCCTCAAGGTCATTGATCAGCGGCCGTACGGCCCGCTCATCGGTGTCCCAAAGGACGGCGGCATGCCAGGGGCGGGGCACACCCTTCCAGGCCGGCGTATAGGAATGGAGCGATAGCACGAGCGGCGCCTTGCCGGAGGCTTCGGCGACCTTGGCGATCACCTCGGACACCGCCCTGTGATAGGGGCGGTGAAAGGTTTCGATCCGGTGCTGCCATTCTTGGCCGCTGATCGGATGATTGCCTGGAATTATCGCGCCATCGGAGATGCGCATGATGATGGTCGGATCGTCCTCGCCGCGATTCGGATCTATCAGCAGGCGGGAGAAGCGCGACATCACAGCAGGGACCCCCAGGCGAGCCGACAGCTGCCGTGTCAGCGGTTCTATGCCGATGTCATAGGCGATGTGGCGATCAAAGGCGCTTTCGGGCAGGCCGAGACGCCCGTAGGGTTCTGGAACGAAGTTCGTCGCGTGGTCGGCAAGGAGCACGAGGCCGGCGTCTAAGCGGCCTTCCAAAATCTCGAAAACGGGGGAAACATTCATCAGTTTGAAGCCATCAGCTGCTACAGGTGCTTGATCGCATGGGGAATGGGGGAGCGCAAGCTTTCATGGCTGTCACGTTTGTGCCAAGATCGGACATATAGGTTCCAGGACCGGCCAAAGGCAGAAAATATAATCGATTAGAGTTGCGTTGACATTCTCTGGTCAGCATCGCAAGAAGGCATCCCATGCGCATATCTGGAGTTCCGGCGGCAATCGTGCATCATCTGATCAGACAGACTTTTGACCGTGCCAAGGCACGTTTTCTGAAGCCCCTCCTGATCGCGGGTGCGCTGTTTTCGCCCATGCTGGCCGCCGATGCCGCCCATGCCGAGTTTCGCGTCTGCAACGGAACGCAGAACCTCGTCGGTGTGGCCGTCGGTTACCGGGCGGAAGAGGGCTGGATCACGGAAGGCTGGTGGCAGGTTCCCGCTGGTACCTGTGCCACGCTGATCGAGGGCGAGCTCCAATCGCGCTATTATTATCTCTATGCTGAGGATGCCGCTCGCGGTGGTCGATGGACCGGTGACATCAACATGTGTGTCGCCGAAAACGAGTTCAAGATCGTCGGCGTGAAGGACTGCTTCGCGCGCGGTTATCAGCAGATGGGATTCAAGGAATACGACACCGGCAGGCAGGGGAGCTGGATGGTCCAGCTGTCCGATACGTCGGGCACCCAGGAAAGCCAGAACTGATGAAGCGAAACCGCAAAGTAAAGATCCTCGCCACGCTTGGTCCCGCCTCTTCCGACGAGGCGATGATCCGCAAGCTCCACGAAGCCGGGGCTGATCTTTTCCGTATCAACATGAGCCATGCCAGCCATGACCTGATGCGCACGCTGGTTCAACGCATCCGCAACGTCGAGGCGGCCTGTGGCCGTCCGATCGGCATCCTCGCCGACCTGCAGGGCCCGAAGCTGCGCGTCGGCAAGTTTGCCGAGACCACCGTGGAGCTCAAGGCCGGCCAGACGTTTACCCTCGACAGCAACGAAGCGCCCGGCGATGCGACCCGTGTCTATCTTCCGCATCCCGAAATCCTGGAGTCGGTTAAGCCCGGCGACCGCCTGCTGATCGATGACGGCAAGCTGCATCTGAAGGCTGAAAAGTGCGATGGCAAGAGCATCGTCACCACCGTCGTCTCCGGCACGAAGATCTCCGACCGCAAGGGCGTGAGCCTGCCTGACACCATTCTCGCCACCGGTGTTTTGACCGACAAGGACCGCGCCGACCTGGATGCCGTTCTTGCCGTGAACGATGTCGACTGGGTGGCGTTGTCCTTCATCCAGCGCCCGGAAGATCTGTCGGAAGTCCGCAAGATCGCCAAGGGTCGCGTGGGCATCATGTCGAAGATCGAGAAGCCGCAGGCCATCGAGTGCATCGACGAAATCATTGCGTTGTCCGATGCGCTGATGGTCGCCCGTGGTGACCTTGGCGTAGAAATGCCGCTGGAGCGCGTGCCAGGTATCCAGAAGCAGCTGATCCGCGCCTGCCGCCGCGAAGGCAAGCCGGTGGTTGTTGCGACCCAGATGCTGGAATCGATGATCACCGCGCCGGTCCCGACCCGTGCGGAAGTCTCCGACGTTGCGACCGCTGTCTTCGAAGGCGCCGATGCCATCATGCTCTCGGCCGAGTCCGCCTCTGGTCAGTATCCGGTGGAAGCTGTTGCCACCATGGCCTCGATCGCCGAGACCGTCGAGCGCGAGCCGCACTATCCGGGCATCATCTACGCCCAGCGTGCCCAGCCTGAGGCGACCGGCGCCGACGCGATTTCGCTGGCTGCCCGCCAGATCGCCGAGACGCTGCGCCTTCAGGCGATCGTCTGTTACACGTCTTCGGGCAATACCGGTCTGCGCGCCTCGCGCGAGCGTCCGGAAGTGCCGATCATCGCGCTGTCGCCGGTCATCCAGACCGCACGCCGTCTGTCGGTTGTCTGGGGCCTGCATTGCGTCGTCTCCTCGGAGCCGACCGATCTCGACGACATGGTCAACCGCGCCTGCCGCATCGTCGTCGAAGAAGGCTTCGGGAAGCCTGGCGACCGCATCATCATGTCGGCCGGTGTCCCGCTCGGCACACCCGGTTCGACCAACATGCTGCGCATCGCCTATATCGGTTCCGACGGTCAGTCGGGGATCTGATCCCCGCTCTACATGCCTGAATTGGAAAAGCCGCCTTCGGGCGGCTTCTTTCATGGCGGCTACTGGCCAGCCTGAAGGGAAGGGGCGGTCCCCATCGGCTCCACGCGTGTCGCCGCAAGCCTCGACTCCGCCGCCCGCGCCATGGCCTGTAGGTCGCGCGTCTCACCCGCGATCTTTTCCAGCGCAGCAATGACGATGTCGGTCACGATATAGTCCGGCTTGTGGCCGAGCCCCTTGATCCAGACGAGCTCGGAGCCTGCTATATCGCGGGCGAGGCCCTTCGAATGGATCTCCTCCAGCACGATCTCATCGCTGTCGCCGGTGATCACCACCGTCGGCTTCGTGATCTCGCGGTATCGCGGGGAGAATGCCGTCACATAGGCATGCAGCCCGGCAACATCCTTCGCGTTGGAGCGGAATGTGGAGGGACGCAGGACGAGGGCAGGGCCGGTGTCTTCGAGATAGGTGTCGGGGCGTGGATTGGGTGCGAAGACGTGATCCGTCGCCGCCTCGATGCGCATCATGCCGGCATGCAGGGCGAGCGTATGGCAAAAGATCGGGCCGATCACCGGGGCGGAGGCGAGGTGATAGTACCAGTCCACACCGCCCGGCCATGGATGGGTGGCGGCGGCGAGGAAGACCAGACCTTCGACCTTATCAGGATGCAGCACGCCGAAGCTTGCGGTGATCGCACCACCGAAGGAATGGCCCACGATGATCGCCCGCTCGATCCCCTTCTTCTCCATCAGGCGCGCGATGGCATTGGCCTGCCCATCGGGCGTGTCATTCTCCGGGCCGCCGCGCTCGGAATAACCGTGTCCGGGTCGGTCGACGAAAAGGAGTTCCGCGCGGCCCCTTAGCGGCTCCAGGAAGGCGCCTGCCTGGTCGCGGAGGTTGCCCGAGGCGCCATGGATGAAGACGATCGGCGGCAGGTCTGCCTGCGGTCCTGCCGGCACGTGGAGGGCATTCAGACGAAAGCCGCCAACATCGGTCATTTCACCAAAGTGCGGCGTCCGGGCCTCGATAGCGCGGGCGCGGACCTGCGTGGCAATGGCCAGCGCTGCCAGCATGACAATGAGAACAAGGAAGAACACGAGCAAGGCGAGACCGATACGGGGTAGGAGCAAGAGCGAAGTTTCCGACCAGGGCGATATCGCAACAAGATCGTGCTGTGGTGCCGTTCGTCAATAGCGTACGGTATTACGTCCGCTGACCTGCCAGTTCCTCTGAGAGCTTGGCGACAATTTCCTGGGCCTCGCGGTCGGCGGGGAAGACGTCGAGATAGCGTTGCCAGGCTTTCAGTGCCGCGTCCTTGCTGCCGCGTTCGGTGAGGATGCCGGCAAGGCCGGCGATGGCGCCGAAATGGCGGGGTTCCAGTTCCAGCACCTTCTCGATGTCGGAAACGGACTTCTTGTAGTTGCCCATGCTGAAATGCAGCGTGGCGCGCTGGTTCCAGGCGCCGACAAAATCCGGTTTCAGAATGATCGCTCGGTCGATGAAATCCAGTGCTGCGGCGTTGCGTTTTTCAGCTGCCGCTTTGGCCGACCATTGCATCAGCAGATTGATGGTCGGGCTCGCCGATTCGCTCCAGGTCGCCATGGCAGAATTTGCGATCTGGCGGGCTGCCTGCGGATTGCGCTCGCGCTTGAGTTCGGCCAGCAGCTCATCGACCGTCTTCGGCTTGGCCGGCGGCTTCAGTGGGATCTGCTCGACGGGGGCTTGCGTGGCTTCAGCGCCGTCCCCTTCCTCGGGTGCCTGCGCAAAGGCAGCCCCCGCAAGAAGCAGTGCGGGCAGGAGCGGAAGGCTGAGGGCGAGTCGCAAAGAAAAACGGCGCATACAGGGAAGGTAGTCCCTCAGCGCCGTCTTTCAAACTCAAATTTCCGATATCAACACGCCGCAGATGCAGCGGGCAGTCCGTTCAGCTCATGGGATCCTGAGATCCCGGGGCATCAGCCCTGGCGAGCCTTGAAGCGCGGGTTCTGCTTGTTGATGATGTAGATACGGCCCTTGCGGCGAACCAGACGGTTGTCGCGATGACGGGCCTTAAGCGCTTTCAGCGAGTTCTTGATCTTCATTTTTCTGGTCCACAACGATTGTCGGGGAATGTGTCATTCACCCACTGTGTTCAAACAATCAAAAGCGCGCCGCTGGGCGCGCCCTTGAAGAGTTGGCGGCAATTAGCCCGAGGGAGGCCTTGATGTCAACATGCCCGGCGGAAAATGCGGGACAGATCCGGCTAAAAAACCGGGAAAATCAGCCGCGAAACGGCAGGATTTCGGTGACATGACCCATCTTGCGGCCGGGGCGGGCTTCCGTCTTGCCGTATAGATGGACGAGCACGTTCGGCTTTGCGAGCCACGCCGGCACGGAATCGATGTCGTCACCGATCAGATTCGTCATCACACAATCGGAGTGGCGTACGGTGTCGCCGAGCGGCAGAGAGGCGACCGCGCGAATGTGCTGCTCGAACTGCGAGACGATGCAGGCAGCCTCTGTCCAGTGACCGGAATTGTGGACGCGGGGCGCGATCTCGTTGGCGATCAGGCTCCCATCTGCAAGCACGAAGAACTCCATGCCGACGACGCCGACATAGGCCAGGCCGTCGAGAAGCTTGGTTGCTGCCTCGCGGGCATTCTTGGCCGTCTCAGGCGTGATTGCGGCCGGCTGTGTCGAGGTGTGCAGGATGCCGTTCCGGTGAACGTTCTCGGTCGGGTCGTAGCAACGGACTTCGCCATCGGTGCCGCGGGCGGCGATGATCGAGATCTCGCGGATGAAGGGCACGAAGCTTTCGAGAATCAGCGGGACGGCGCCCAGAGCTTCATAACCGCCGTCGGCGGCTTCACCCTTGCGGTAGACCTTCTGACCCTTGCCGTCATAACCGAGGCGGCGGGTCTTCAAGACACCTTCGCCACCGAAGTCGGCAAGCGCTGCTTCGAGGTCGGCCTGACTGTCCACGGCGTGGAAACGGGCTGTCTCGATACCCGAGGCGTTGAGAAAGCGCTTTTCCGTCACGCGGTCCTGAGCAACCTCAAGCGCCTTCGGTGGCGGATAGACGGGCACGGTTGCGGCAAGCGTCTCGGCTGCGGTTACCGGCACGTTTTCGAATTCGTAAGTGACGACGTCGCAGAGGCGGGCGAGCTCGGCAAGTGCTGCCGGGTCGTCATAAGCAGCGGTGATCTGCTGGTTCGCCACCTGGGCAGCCGGGCTGTCGGCCTGAGGCTCGAGGATAACCGTGCGGAAGTTCAGACGGGCGGCAGACATGGCCAGCATGCGGCCGAGCTGGCCGCCACCGATGATGCCGATGGTGCGGATGGTCATGGGGCCTCGTCCACGGGATATTCGGCAACCGATGCCGTCTGGCGGGCGACCCATTCGTCGAGGTTGTCGGCCAGTTCGTCGTCGTAGACGGCGAGCACACGGGCAGCGAGCAGGGCGGCGTTGACGGCACCGGCCCGGCCGATGGCCAGCGTTCCGACGGGAATGCCGGCCGGCATCTGGACGATGGAGTAAAGGCTGTCGAGGCCGGACATAGACTTCGACTGAACGGGTACGCCGAAGACGGGAAGCGTGGTCAGGGACGCGACCATGCCGGGCAGGTGGGCGGCGCCACCGGCACCGGCAATCACCACCTTGAAGCCCTCATCGCGGGCTCCTTTGGCAAAGGCATACATGCGATCAGGCGTGCGGTGTGCCGAAACGATGCGGGCTTCATAGGAGACGCCGAGTGCGTCGAGCGTGTCTGCAGCGTTCTTCATGGTCTCCCAGTCGGACTGGCTTCCCATGATGATGGCGACGGGCGGGCACTCAGCTGTCATCAGGCTATCCTTATGCCGTCATGCGATGATGTCGGGAATGATCTGGTCTTCCAACGCAGTAATCTTGTCCTTGATGGACAATTTCTTCTTCTTCATGCGCTGAATTCGAAGGGCATCGCAGCCGGTCGTGATCATGGCGTTGATCGCGGCGTCATAATCCTCATGCTCCTGGCGAAGCCGTGCCAGCGAGAGCCTGACGTCAGCCTGTTCCTGATCGGCCATGCTTATTCCCCATTATCGCCGTGTGGCTCATCCTTTAAGGATGCCCGGAAGATTCGCGCAAGCTCCTATCACCAAATACCGGTAACGGGAAGTTATCCCTGTCTTGGTTTTTGATGGTCGTTTTCGCCCAGTTCGCCTTCGACAAACCGCATTTCTCGTGTCACATTATCTTCGTAAAGCCTGAAACTCCAGCGGATGAGGGCTGGAGGTAGGCGATAAGGAAGGACGCATCAAATGACCATACTGGCTCATCTTGAATCGCTGCAGAAGAAGCATGGAGCACTTGAGGAACAGCTCCATGATGCGCTCGCATCTCCCTCCGTCGATGATCGGCACATCGCCGAGCTGAAGCGCCTCAAACTGCGCCTCAAGGATGAAATGGAACGCCTGAGAGCTTCCACACGCCACTGAAAAATCCATTCCGGCTGCGCCGGGATCAGGCGGACCCAAAGACCGATCCCGATGTATTCATGAAGCAGCCCAGCAGCATTTCTGGCCTCGGAGTTCAGTCGACTTCGGGGCCTTTGTTTTGTCGGCAAGGAAAGGTTTTGGGGGGCTTGGTATCAGGACCAGAACTGGTCGAGCCACATGTTCATCCGGTCGAAACCCTGACGGTTGATGAAGTAGATGCGGCGGGTGCCTTCCGAGCGGACGTCGACGAGACCGCTGTCGAGCAGGGCTTTCAGGTGTTGCGAGACGGCAGGGCGGCTGATCGGCAACTGGCCCGCAAGTTCGTTGACGGTCTTCTCCCCCCGACGGAGATCCTCCAGGAGGTGCCGTCGGTTCGGGTCTGCGATCGCCATGAACGGGTCTGCGTTCGTCATGGCCAAAGGTTATGTCAAAGGCACTTCGGCGGCAAGCGCGGATGTGCGCCGCAACAAGGGGGTCGGCCGCACCGCACCGGAGGTCAGAGGCCCAGCAGTCCGCGGCTGCCATCCCACAGCAGCTTGCTGCCTGCGATCAGAACCATGCCATACATCAGAGGGTAGAAGATCTGCGGCTTCAGGTAGTGCACGAGCCGCGCGCCGGCGAGCGTCGAGATGAGTGCGACCGGAAGGAGCGCACCTGATAGGCTGAGATTGGTCGCATCCAGTTCGCCAAGCGCAAAATAGGGGATGACCTTGATCGCATTCAGGATGGCGAAGAAGCGCGTCGAGGTGCCCGTATAGGTGAGCGGGTCGAGCTTCAGTGGCAGGACATAGATCTGGAAGGGCGGACCACCGGCATGAGCAACGAAACTCGCATAGCCGGCAAGCGAGCCCCAGAAGGAGCCGGCCAGCGGCCGTTCGCCGACCGTTTCGGTTTCCTTGCCCCTGTAAGCCAGCCAGCTTTCAAGGAAGTATCTCAGCGCAAAGACAATCGATATGCCGCCCAGCACAAGACGCATGGCGTCGGCGGAGACATAGGTCGATGTTGCCCAGGCGAGGCCGATACCGATTACGGCGCCCGGCAACATGGCGATCAACGTGGCGCGGTTGTTGTGGCGGCGCCATGCCCAGAGGGCCACGGCATCCATGACCAGGAGGATTGGCAGGAAGATCGCAGCGGCCTGAATGGGTGGTACGGCGATGGCGAGCAGCGGCACGCCGATCAGGGCAAAGGCGCCCCCAAGGCCGCCCTTGGAGAGGCCAACGAGCGCAACCGCAGGAATGGCGACTGCATAGAAGTTCGGGTCGTTCAGCATTGCGCGGTTGATCCTTTCGGAAGAGCGGTCTATCGGATTTACCCAGAGAAAACGAGGACGAAATCCGCAGAAACGGACCCGTCCCGCACACGGAAACACCGCGCATGACCGAAGACCGCTGCCGCCTCGTCCTCATCGTTCCCGAGATCGCGGATCCCGCCGAGTGCGCCGAAGTGCTGCGCAATGCTCTGCGCGGCGGGGACGTCGCCTCGGTGATCATCCCGCAATACGATGCTGATGACTCCGTTTTCCAGAAGCATGCCGAAATGCTCGTTCCCGTGATCCAGGAAGCGGGTGCTGCTGCCCTCGTCGTCGACAACAGCCGCGTCGCCGGCCGCGTCAAGGCGGATGGCCTGCATATCTCGGGCAATGCTTCAGCGCTTGCCGAGGCCGTCGAGAAGCACACGCCGAAGCTGATCGTCGGCGGAGGCAATGCCATGGACCGGCACCATGCGCTGGAAATCGGGGAAATCCAGCCGGATTACATCTTCTTCGGCAAGCTTGACGGGGACATCAAGCCGGAGGCGCATTCGAAGAACATCGCACTTGGAGAATGGTGGTCGGCGATGATCGAGATCCCAGCCATCGTCATGGGCGGGGCGGACCCTGCCTCTGCGCTCGTCGTTGCCGAAGGGGGCGTGGAATTTGTGGCGCTCGGAAAGGCCGTCTTCGCCGATCCCGCGCAGGCTGCAGCCATCGTGACACGGGTGAATGCGGAGCTTGACGAAAAAGCGCCACGGTTTGGGGCTTGAACCGCCTCATGCGTTTGAACCTGTCACCCCATCGTCTGATTCTCGCCGCGCTTGCCGCGTCCTGCCTTGCTGCAGCGATGCCGGCCTTGGCTCAGGACAGTGAGGACGGGCTGGCAATTGGCGAGGCTCCGGCGATCATCCCGGCCGATCCGTCGGCTGCGACGGAGATCGAGCGCGGGGCGCGCGAAAGCAGCACCACCGGAGACGCCAACAGGCTCGATCGTGGTGATCTCGATTCCGCCCCTCCCGTTACCAAGGGTGGCAAGCCGAGCAAGGGTGACCGGTCCGACGAACTCCAGGGCATCAACATCTATCTGCGGATGGGCACGCCCTTGCCTGAGTTGCCGCCGGAGAAGCCGTTTGAGGGCGAGCCGGACGAGGCATATGGTGCCTTCCAGCGCGGCCTCTTCCTGACTGCCGTCGACAAGGCCTTGCCGCGCGCGCAACTGGGCGACCCGGCGGCGCAAACGCTGCTCGCTGAGATCATGTCGCGCGGCCTCGGGGTCAAGCGTGACCTGAAGGGCGCGGCCTTCTGGTATGGCCAGGCGGCCCAGGGCGGAGATCCCTCGGCCATGTTCAAATATGCCTTGCTGATGATGGAGGGCCGTGACGTCCCGCAGGACAAGGCGAAGGCCGACGACTACATGCGCCGTGCGGCGGACGCCGGCAATGGGTCGGCGCAGTTCAACTGGGCGCAGATCCTCGTTTCCGACAATCCCGGTGTGCGCGGTCTCACCATGGCCATGCCCTATTACGAGAAGGCGGCCGAGCAAGGGATCGCCGATGCGCAATATGCGCTGGCGCAGGTCTATTCGGCGTTGAAGGACGTGCCGGAAGAGAAGAAGGCACGGGCGCGGGAATGGATGACGCGGGCCGCCCGGGCGGGTTTCGATACCGCACAGCTGGACATGGGGCTGTGGCTGGTCAACGGCTATAACGGCCCACGCGACTACGAGGCTGGCTATCGGTGGCTGAGCATTGCCGCCAGGCGCGGCAACGTGGTGGCGCAGAACCGGCTGGCCCATCTCTACATCAACGCGCTCGGCACTGCGCCGGATCCGGTGGAGGCGGCGAAGTGGTATGTTCTGTCGCGCCGCGCCGGGCTCAAGGATCCCGGGCTTGAAGACTTCTATCTCGGCCTGAACGAAGAACAGCAGAAGCAGGCCATCGATCTCGCCAACCGGTTCCGGCGAACCTGACAAAGCCCGGCTCTGCCGTTTCGGGGGAGGGCGGCGGTCATGGATCTCATCGACATTTTTCAACGTCTCGGGCTTGCGGTGGCGATCGGTGCCGCCGTCGGGGTGGAACGGCACTGGCGCGAACGAGACGAGCCGGAAGGGGCTCGGATTGCCGGCATCCGCACCTTCACGCTGATCGGCATGACCGGCGGGCTTGCCGGCCTCCTTGATGGAGGACTGATGTCGGGCGGGTTTTCCGGCCTTGTTCTCGCCAGCTTCCTGATCGTAATCGCCCTGGTCATGCTCCGTTTCGGCCTGATGGAGGCACGCGCCGAGGGCTCCTTCAGCGCGACCACTGTCATTGCGTCGATTGCTACCTTCGGTTTTGGTGCACTCGCGGTCCTCGGCGATATGGCGGTCGCTTCCGCAGGCGGGGCTCTCATGGTGACCGTGCTCGCCAGCCGGGAGTTCCTGCACGGCGCGGTTCGGCGGCTCACCTGGCTCGAGCTGCGCTCGGCGGTGGTTCTGCTCGCCATGAGCTTCGTCCTCCTGCCGCTGATCCCGGCGGCGCCTTATGGTCCGTTCGGCGGGGTTTCGCCGCGCAGCCTGATGATGCTGGTCATCATGCTCGCCTCGATCTCCTATGTCGGCTATGTCGCCGTCCGGTTGATCGGGGGCGGCCAGGGTGATCTCATTGCCGGAGCGGTGGGCGGCCTCGTCTCCTCAACCGCCACGACCCTTGCCATGGCGCGGCAGAGCCGTGTCGAGACGGGGGCGGCGAGTGCCGCTGCGGGAGCGGTTGCGGCCGGTGGCGTCTCGCTGGTGCGGACTGGACTTTTGGTGGCTGGGCTTGCGCCTGCCATTGCCGGCGTGCTGTTGCCGGGCCTGCTGATCGGCGGCGGGGTCATGGCTGCTGCTGCCCTGTTCTTCGTGCGGCGCGGCGGCCCCGGCAGCGAGGTTGCCGCCCCAGCCAACCCCTTCGAGCTCAGTGAAGTCATCAAGATGGCACTGCTGATCACCGTCATCGCCTTCCTGGCGCGTGCGTCGGCCGAGATCTTCGGGAATGGCGGGCTCTATGTGGTTTCGGCGCTTTCGGCGCTTGCCGATGTCGACGCGGCAACAGTCACGGTCACCGGCATGGTGCCGCAACTCACCAGCGACGTCGCCACCCGGGCGATCGGCATTGCTGTCATCGCCAACATGTGTGCGAAGATCCTGTATGCGGCCGCTGCCGGCAGCCCAGCTTTTTCGGTCCGGGTCGCGATCGCGTCGCTCGCCGCCATGCTGGCGGGGGCACTGGTCACCTTTGGCGCGGGTCTGCTCTGACGCTGCCGCATGGCGCTTTCAGCCATCCCCCTTGAATTCCGGCGGCATTTGTGGTCTTGAACCGGCCAAACGCCGCCGCCGTCGTGCGCTGCTCCGGTCGCCGCCTTCCGGCGCCTCCCAGTTTCAAGGAATTCGATCTATGGCCCGCTCAGCCCTTCTCAATGTCATGGTCCAGGCCGCACTCAAGGCCGGCAAGTCGCTTGCCCGCGATTTCGGCGAGGTGCAGAACCTGCAGGTCTCCGTCAAGGGCCCCGGCGACTTCGTTTCGCAGGCCGACTTCCGCGCGGAAAAGATCGTGCGCGAGGAACTGCTCAAGTCGCGTCCGACCTACGGCTTCCTCGGCGAGGAGAGCGAAGAGATCAAGGGAACCGATGGTGCCCATCGCTGGCTCGTTGACCCGCTCGACGGCACGACCAACTTCCTGCACGGCATTCCGCAATTCGCCGTTTCGATCGCGCTGGAGCGCAACGGCGAAATCGTCGCCGGTGTCGTGTTCAATCCCGCGACCGACGAACTCTATACGGCCGAAAAGGGCGGCGGCGCCTTCCTCAACGACCGTCGCATCCGTGTCGGTGCGCGCAAGGTTCTCTCGGACTGCGTCATCGGCTGCGGCATGCCGCATCTTGGCCGCGGTCAGCACGGCAAGTTCCTCGTCGAACTGCGCCATGTGATGGGCGAAGTTTCGGGCGTTCGCCGCATGGGGGCTGCGGCTCTCGATCTGGCTTATGTTGCGGCCGGTCGGTTCGACGGTTTCTGGGAAGTCCAGCTCAATGCCTGGGACATCGCGGCCGGCATTCTCTTGATCAAGGAGGCCGGTGGCTTCGTGTCCGACATGAAGGGCGGTCAGGACATGTTCGAGAATGGCACCGTGCTCGCCGGCAACGAATATATCCGCAAGGCATTGGAAGAGGTCGTCAATCGGCCTGTGCCGCACGCCTGATTGGCGTGTAGGGGAAAATTTTCCCAAAGTCTGCGGCTTCAATTCGTCTCAATTTTCCACTAGCCTCCGGTCCAAGATTCCCCGGAGGTCGAGTGTATTATGGCGAAAGTGAAGTTGGAGGACCTGGAGGCGGCCGGAACGCCGACAGGAGAATACGGTCAGAAGCTCTCCAGCCCGATGCCCTTCTTCACGACGATGGTGATCTTCCTGATCATCGTGTCGTTCATCGCCGCCATCCTGTATCGGCAGGCACACGCCGCCTTCATCACCAATCCCGGCCTGAACGGCCTGATCCTGGGTGTTCTTGCCGTTGGCATCATCCTGGTGTTCAGCCAGGTGCTTGCGCTGCGGCCGGAGGTGCGCTGGTTCAACTCGTTCCGTGCCGCCGGCGACAATGCCGCACGGGTGGGTCGCGATCCTCGTCTCCTTGCGCCGATGCGGGCGCTGATCGGGGGCCGCCGTTCGATGGCGATCTCGACCACCGCGCTGCGTTCCATCCTCGATTCGATCGGCACCCGGCTCGATGAGTCGCGTGACACCAGCCGTTATCTGATCGGCCTCCTCGTCTTTCTCGGCCTGCTTGGTACCTTCTGGGGCCTGATCGGGACGATCGGCTCGATCAACGAAGTTATCCAGTCGCTGGATCCGGCCTCCGGTGACAGCAATGACATCCTGCAATCCTTGAAATCGGGCCTGACCGCGCCGCTCGCTGGGATGGGTACCGCATTTTCATCCTCGCTGCTTGGGCTCTCGGGCTCGCTGATCCTGGGCTTCCTCGACCTGCAGGCCGGTCGCGCGCAGAACCGCTTCTACACGGAGCTGGAAAACTGGTTGTCCTCGGTGACCGATCTCGACTCCGAACGTCCGGTGGTCACGGATGCTTCCGGCGCGGTTGCCGGAGAAGATATCCGCCTTTTGGTGGTGGAGATTCAGAAACTCGCCGGCCGTGACGGCAACGATCGCTCGGTGGCCGCGATTGCGGGCCTGGCCGAGGGTATTCAGGGGCTGGTCAAGAACATGCGCAACGAACAGCAGATGCTGCGCGACTGGATCGAGGCGCAACAGGAGGATGCTCGCGCCATGCGCAAGACGCTCGACCGGCTGAACGACAAGATCAGCGGGAGCAACAAGTAAATGGCGCTCGGGCGCAACCGGCGCCGCGAGCGCGGCATCGACTATTGGCCGGGCTTTGTCGATGCCCTGTCGACTCTGCTGCTCGCGATCATGTTCCTGCTCACGGTTTTCGTCGTTGCGCAGTTCATCCTGGGACGTGAGATCTCGGGCAAGGATGAGGTGCTCAACCGGCTGAACAGCCAGATCGCGGAACTGACGCAGTTGCTGGCGCTCGAAAAGAGCGGCAAGCAGGATCTGGAGGATACCCTGGCGTCCCTGCAAACCTCTCTCGCGTCATCGGAAGCCGATCGGTCGCGGCTGCAACAGCTTCTCGACAGTGGGGCGGGATCTGCCGATGTGGCCAACGAGAAGGTGGGGCGCTTGACCGATGCCCTGGATGCCGAAAAGCAGGTAAGCGCTCGCGCCATGAGCCAGATCGAGCTGCTTAACCAGCAAATCGCTGCTCTGCGGGCGCAGATTGCGGCTGTCGAGGAAGCGCTCCAGGCGTCTGAGGCCAAGGATCAGTCGTCCCAGGCCCGTATCGCCGATCTCGGACGCCGTCTCAATGTGGCGCTTGCCCAGCGTGTCCAGGAGCTGAACCGCTACCGCTCCGACTTCTTCGGGAGGCTGCGAGAGATCCTGTCCGATCGCCAGAACATCCGGATCGTCGGTGACCGCTTCGTCTTCCAGTCCGAAGTCCTCTTCCCCGTCGGTGGGGCCGATCTCGATGCCGCAGGGCAGGCGGAGATGGACAAGCTTGCTTCAGCCCTGCTTGAGCTCGCCCAGGAGATTCCACCGGAAATCAACTGGGTGCTTCGCGTCGATGGTCACACGGATGCTTCGCCACTCACCGGCACGGGGCGTTACCGCGACAACTGGGAGCTTTCGTCTGCCCGTGCTACCTCCGTGGTCAAATATCTGATTTCCGGAGGTGTGCCTGCCAACCGCCTGGTGGCAGCCGGCTTCGGCGAGTTCCAGCCAATTGCCGAGGGTGATTCGCCTGAAGTCCTCTCCCAGAACCGGCGCATCGAGCTCAAGCTGACCGAGCGCTGACTTTATGCGGAATTGTTTGCCCGTCAGACAACTTGCCTGAAGTCTTACGTGCGCGTAAAGGTAAGGGAATTCGCATCGGGAGGGCGGCATGCAGGAATTCGACGTCATCGTCATCGGGGGCGGTCTCGCCGGACTGGTGGCTGCCACGGAAGCGGTCGATCGCGGTCTGAAAGTCTGCCTGATCGACCAGGAAGGCGAGCAGAACCTTGGAGGCCAGGCCTTCTGGTCGCTCGGCGGCCTCTTCCTCATCGACAGCCCGGAGCAGCGACGCATGGGGGTTCGCGACAGCCTCGAGCTGGCGCGGCAGGACTGGTTCGGGTCGGCGGCCTTTGATCGCACGGAAGATTTCTGGCCTCGGCAATGGGCCGAAGCCTATCTGCAGTTTGCTGCAGGAGAAAAACGCAGCTGGCTGAGAGAGCAGGGCGTGCGCTGGTTCCCGGTCGTCGGCTGGGCGGAGCGAGGCGGTGGCCACGCGGACGGTCATGGCAATTCGGTGCCGCGTTTCCATGTGACCTGGGGGACGGGCCCTGGCGTGCTTGCGCCCTTCGTCCAGCGCGCGGAGGCTGCGGCAGCGACGGGCAAACTCACCTTCCTCTTTCGCCATCAGGTCGACCGCCTGACAGTGACCGATGGTGCAGTCACCGGCGCGTCCGGCATGATTCTCGCCGGCGATGCGACGCCGCGCGGTGGATCGAGCTCGCGCAACGTGGTCGGTGATTTCGAGGTTCGAGCGGGCTCGGTCATCGTTGCCTCCGGTGGCATCGGCGGCAATCACGACCTCGTCCGCAAGAGCTGGCCGGTCGGTCGCCTCGGACCCGCCCCGAAACACATGGTGGCCGGCGTTCCCGCCCATGTCGATGGCCGCATGCTCGCGATCACGCAGGGTGCCGGCGGCGAGATCATCAATGGCGACCGCATGTGGCATTATACCGAAGGCCTGAGGAACTGGGATCCAATCTGGCCGAACCATGGCATTCGCATCCTGCCGGGACCGTCTTCCTTCTGGTGCGATGCCGACGGTAATCGTTTCCCGGCTCCGGCGATGCCGGGCTTCGACACGCTCGCGACCCTGAAGGCGATCCGCTCCCGCGGACATGACTATTCCTGGTTCATCCTGAACAAGGCGATCATCAAGAAAGAGTTCGCACTCTCGGGCTCCGAGCAGAACCCCGACCTGACCGGCAAGGATATTCCGCTGCTCCTCAAGCGTCTCGGCAAGAACCCGCCGGGGCCGGTGCAGGCCTTCATGGACAAGGGCGAGGATTTCATCGTCCGGGACAATCTGGAGGATCTCATCGCCGGCATGAACGAGCTGACCGGCGAGCATCGTCTCGGGGTGCATCATGTCCGCGCCCAGATTGAGGCCCGCGACCGGGAGATGAGCAACAGCTTTTCCAAGGATGCGCAGGTGGTCGCCATTCGCGGGGCGCGCAACTATCTCGGCGACAAGCTGATGCGCACGGCCAAGCCACATCGGCTGCTCGATCCGGCAGCCGGTCCGCTGATCGGCGTCAGGCTGCATATCCTCACCCGCAAGACGCTGGGTGGGCTGCATACGGATCTCGACGGCCGCGTACTCAACCGCGAAAACAAGCCGGTGCCGGGGCTTTATGCAGCGGGCGAGGTTTCCGGCTTCGGCGGTGGTGGGATGCATGGCTACAATGCGCTGGAAGGCACCTTCCTCGGGGGCTGCCTGTTCTCCGGTCGCGTGGCAGGCAGAAGCGTCGCGCGCTGATCAGGCGAGATGCCAAAGAAAAAGGGCGGCGCGCGTGCCGCCCTTTTCCGTTCGCGCTGGTATCGGTTCAGTCCATCTGGACATTCGCGTTCTGGACGACCGGCGTCCATTTCGCGACTTCGGCCTTCACATGCGCTGCGAGCTCATCCGGGGTAGAGGCAACGATCGTGGCGGAGAATTCCTTCATCCGCTCGGCGACGCCGGGATCTGCCATCACCTTCACGGCGGCTGCATTCAGCCGGTCAACGACCTCCTTCGGCGTGTCCTTCGGGGCAAAGAGCGCGTTCCAGGTATAGGTCTCGTAGCCCGGCAGACCTGCTTCGGCCATGGTCGGTATATCCGGGAAGGATGGCGCCCGTTCCGCCGTGGTCACGGCGAGCGCCCGCAGCGTGCCCGCCTTGATATGGGCGGAGGACGAGGGGAGGTTGTCGAACATGACCGATACCTGGTTGCCGAGCAAGTCGTTGAGTGCCGGGCCCGATCCCTTGTAGGGGATGTGCTCCATCGTCACGCCGGCCATGGCCTTGAACAGCTCTCCCGACAGGTGCAGAGGCGTGCCATTGCCGGAGGATGCGTAGCTCCATTTGTCCGGCTCGGCCTTCAGCAGAGCCAGAAGCTCCTCGACGGATTCTGCCGGCAGCTCGGGATTGACGACCAGCACGTTGGGAACCAGCACCAGCAGCGAAACCGGGGCGAAATCCGCTTCGGCGTCATAAGGCTTGTTCTTCAGGATCAGCGGATTGAGTGCGTGGGTGGCGACCGTGCCCATGAGGATCGTATAGCCGTCCGGTTCGGCTCGGGCGACGTTGCCGGCACCGAGGCTGCCTCCGGCACCTGCCACGTTCTGGACGATCACCTGCTGGCCGAGATCCGCGGACATCTTCTCGGCGATCACGCGGGCGACGACATCCGTCGAGCCGCCAGCGGCAAAGGGCACGACGAGCGTCACGGGACGCTCGGGAAAGGCTGCCTGTGCCTGGGCAGCCAACAGCAGGCCGGCGCTCAGACCGGCGGCGAAAAGGGACTTATGGAACGACATGAGTACTCCTCCATCCAATGTCGAATGTCCGCCGACGCTGCTCCTCCAGCTCCGGGAACGAGCGGGAGTGTGGCAGGCATGCTGGCGGGTTCAACCATAAGCCGTGCATCGGCGATCCACGGTGAGGAGCAGAGCAGGATCAATCGGGTGAGAATCCACCCATTTGATGCCTTTTGAGGGGTGGATTTCCACCCATTGATTGGGTGGGGTGAGTGCTACTGCGCTGCGGCGGTGAAGTCGCGGCCACCGGTCTCGAATTGCAGCCGGGCGAGCTTGGCGTAGAGGCCGCCTTGCTGGATCAGGCTCTGATGCGTGCCTTCCTCAACGATGCGACCGTCATCGAGCACCAGGATGCGATCGGCTTTCAGCACGGTCGCCAGGCGATGGGCGATGACGATCGTGGTGCGGTCGCGCATCAGTCCATCGAGCGCCATTTGCACCAGCGTTTCGCTTTCGGCATCCAGCGCCGACGTGGCCTCATCGAGCAAAAGCAGCGGCGCATCGCGCAAGAGGGCGCGGGCGATGGCGATCCGCTGCCGCTGGCCGCCTGAAAGCGTCACGCCGCGCTCGCCGACCATCGTGTCGAAGCCGTTTTCCAGCTTGCTGATGAATTCGCTGGCCTGTGCCGCTTCTGCTGCCGACTCGACCATGCCGCGGCAGGCGCCGGGGGTGCCGAAGGCAATGTTGTCATGGATCGAGGAGGCGAAGATCGTTGTGTCCTGCGGAACGATCGCGATGCGCGCCCGCACGGCTTGCGGGTCGGCCTCGCGAATATCGACGCCATCGAGCCTGATCGTGCCGGATGCCGGATCGTAGAAGCGCAGAATCAGCGAGAAGATCGTGCTCTTGCCTGCACCGGATGGGCCGACGATTGCGACCGTTTCGCCATGGGCGACCGAGAAGGAGAGCCCGTTCAGCGCAGACTTCGTCTTCGCCGAGGGATAGGTGAAGTGGACGTCATCGAAGGTCAGGCTTCCCTGGGCTGGCTCGGGCAGGGCCTTGGGCACGGCCGGGGCCGCGATGGCGGGATGTTCGGCGAGCAGTTCATGCAGGCGTTCGGCGGCACCGGCGGCCTGGGAAAGTTCCCCCCAGACTTCCGAGAGGGTGCCGAGCGAGCCGGCCGCGATCAGCGAATAGAGCAGGAACTGGCCGAGCGTGCCGCCGCTCATCGAGCCGGCGAGTACGCTCTGGGCACCGTACCAGAGGACGCCGACAACGCTGCCGAAAACGAGGGCGATGGCGACACCGGTCAGCAGAGCACGCGAGCGGATGGCTGAGCGTGCGGCTTCGTAGGCGCTTTCGACGGCGGAGAAGTAGCGGCCACGTGCGGCTTCCTCGGCATTGAAGGCCTGCAGCGTGCGGGCGGCGCCGATGACTTCGCCGGCATAGGACGAGGCGCCCGCGAGTGTGTCTTGGGCCGCGCGCGAGCGCTGGCGGACCGATCGGCCGAAGCCGACCAGCGGGAAGACGATGACCGGGATGGCCGCCAGCACCATGATCGAGAGCTTCGGGCTGGTGGCGATCATCATCGCCACGGCGCCCAGACAGAGGATGGTGTTGCGCAATGCGAGCGAGGCGGTCGCGCCGACGGCGGATTTCAGCTGAGTCGTGTCGGCGGTGAGACGCGAGACGATCTCGCCTGACTGGTTGATGTCGAAGAAGGATGGGGACAGGCGTGTCACATGAGCGAAGACATCGCGGCGAAGGTCGGCCACGACGCGCTCACCGATGGTGATGACATAGTAGTAGCGCAGGGCGCTTGCCACCGCGAGCACGAGCGCCATGACGATCATCATGGCGAAATACTTGTTGATGAAGGCGCTGTCAGCGGCCTGGAAGCCGTGGTCCAGCATGCGGCGGATGGCGATCGGCAAGGCGAGTGTGGTTGCCGCTGCCAGGCACAGGAAGACGAGTGCGCCGGCAACCAGTCCCCGGTAGTTCCTCAGATAGGGAAAAAGGCTGGTCAGAGGCTTCAGAGAGCGGCGCTTCTTGTCTGTTGTATCTGCTTCCGAGGTCACTCTGTCATGCTCCTTCAGTGCTTACGGGCTTTCGCGCCATGGCACTTGTTATCCCTGCGCCCTTCATGTATAGGCACGGCATCGAATTGGGAAGCCGTAGCTCAGACGGACTGCGGCTTCATCTATTGAATAGGTTCTGCCGAGGCAATTGCGGCATATGGACCCCACGGCACAGCAGGAATAGAGCGATGAAGGCTGACATCCATCCCGACTACCACGTCATCAAAGTCGTCATGACCGATGGCACCGAATATGAGACGCGTTCGACCTGGGGTTCGGCTGGCGCCGTCATGAACCTGGAAATCGACCCGAGCTCGCACCCGGCCTGGACCGGTGGTAACCAGCAGCTGCTGGACCGCGGCGGTCGCGTTTCCAAGTTCAACAAGCGTTTCGGCGGCCTCGGCCTCTGATCGTTCGAACGATATTGAATACCAAAAGCCCGGCCTTTGTGCCGGGCTTTTGCGTTGTTGGTCAAGGTCAGTCTGAGACGGGTTGAAGCCTTTCGGCAATCTCCTCCAATGCCAGGTCATGCTGCTTGGCTATCTTTCGGCCGAATTTTTCCAGCGCTTCGATGTTGGCGGGTGTGACGTCATCAAGAGCATCGCTCGGCTTCTTGTTTTTCTCGAGTCGGGCGTCCAGGCGGAAATAGTTGAGCTTGCTGCGGTTGTCCGGTGTCACATTGGTCGCGCCCGCAGCGTAGGCTTCCTCTGCGCGATTGAGCAGCCTGTCGACCTGATAGGACGCTGTGCTGGATTGCCCCTGCATGAGGACAGAGATGATGGGTGAGCCGCCGTCATCGGCGATCCAACCCAGCTTGCCCCAGCCCTTCGCCTTCTCGTAGGGGATCGGGTGCATCGAGGACCCTGTGCCAAGCGACAGCATGGTCATGTCATTTGCCCAGCCGAGTTTGCAACCCTCGACATAGGCCGCCATGGAAGGATCGTTGGCAAAGACGCCGCCATCGATCAACGGAACCTTTCGCCGACGTGATCGACCTGGCTCCGAAAGGTCGTCCACCATGGCCGGTTCGAAATAGGTTGGTGCTGCGGATGATCCGCGGACGGCCTGCCAGAAGAGAAACCGCTCGTGTTTCTGATCCACGTTGGAGAGGAACATCGCACGCCGCGCTTCGATATCGTAGGCGGTGACGACCACCTTGGCCAAGGCGTCCTTGATCTCGGTGCGGGTAC
>CALSAF010000013.1:0-45904 GCA_943372805.1 Rhizobium sp. Q54 | reverse complement strand
AGTTGGTCAAGCTCTACCGCGATGGCGAGCCGGTGAAGATGTCGAAGCGCTCGGGCGACTTCGTGACGCTGCGCGAAGTGGTCGAGGAAGTCGGTCGCGATTCGGTGCGCTTCATGATGCTCTACCGGAAGAATTCCGAACCGCTCGACTTCGACTTCGCCAAGGTGACGGAGCAGTCGAAGGACAACCCGGTCTTCTACGTGCAGTATGCACATGCCCGCTGCATGTCGATCCTGCGCCAGGCGAAGGAAGCCTTCCCGGACCTCGACATCGAGAAGCTCGACCTTGCCGGTGCCGTAATGGGACAGATCGAAGACCCGACGGAACTGTCACTTGTCGCAAAGCTTGCGGAATATCCCCGCATTATCGAGGCGGCAGCACTGTCGCAGGAGCCGCATCGTCTTGCATTTTACCTGCATGATCTGGCAAGCTCGCTCCATGCTCACTGGAATAAGGGCAAGGATTCGCCCGAATTACGCTTTGTTAACGATAAACATAGAGAATTAACCATCGCCAGGCTTGGGCTGGTGCATGCTGTCGCCTCCGTGTTGAAATCGGGACTAGCCATTACTGGCACCGAAGCTCCGGTCGAAATGCGATAGTATCGTCACCAATTCCCCACATTGCGCTGGCAGGCGTTGAGTCGCGTGAGTGAGTGGAACAGGGTATGGTACAGAAGCAGGCTGCAAACATGCGATCGCAGGGCGATGGTTTCGCGGATGACGATCCGTTGGCGGAGCTCGCGCGCATCGTCGGGTTCGATCAGCCCCTGAAGCGCGAGCCTGTGGTTTCGCTGCCGCAGGCGCCGGGCATGGGTTCGGCCGAATTCAATCTCGAAGATGAGTTGATGCGCGAGTTCGACGGCTATGAGGCCGCGCCCGCGCTGTCATCCTATGCGCCCCCTCTCTCGGCGCCTGAGCCAGTCGTGTCGCGACCGGCGGCGGCTGAAGTTCATGATGCGCCTCGTTGCCGCGAGGAGCCGCGTTTCGAGCCGCAGGATTCGGCCTTTGTGGTCTCCGAGCCGGCCTATCGGGCTCCAGACCCCGTTTATGTGTCGGAGACGGTCGATATTGCCGATTCCGGAGCGTCGTATGCCGGCGCCTATGCGTCGAGCGACGATGTCGGCGTGGCTGCACCCGAGGTCGTCAGTCGCCAGGATTTTGCCGCGGTCCAGCAGCCAGAGCCCGAGTTGGCGTTCGACCTCGCTGATGAGCTCGAGTTCGCTGTCGCCGACTCTGATATCCGTCCAGAGCCGCAGGTCGAGCCGCTGCGCCCGGTTCATCCGGAGCCGCCGCGCCTTCGGCTGCCACTCGCCAATTTTTCCGCGCAACCGGTGAAGCGGGCCGAACCTGCGCTCGGCTTGCCGTCGTCCCGCAATGTCGCGGATTTTGATACGCCGGCCATTGAGGCACGCGCTGACGAATCTCCGCGCTTTTCAACGGTCATGCCGCCGGCCGGCGCAGCTGCTGATGCTCCGTCCGAGCTTGACTTCGGCAGAGCGACGTTTGACTGGGCTTCCGGCCCGGTGGAGCCTATTCCTGCAGCTGTTCCGCCGGTTGCCGTGACTGCCGAGGCCGTGTTGCCGCAGCCCGACAGCTTTGCGATCGAGGCCGAGCGTCGCTCGGCTCCGGTCCCATCGTCGACGATTGAGACGGCGTCCCGGATCGACCGCGAAGAGCCGGACTTCGGTTTCGACTTCTTGAGCGAATTGGCGGGCGAAGAAGACGGTTATGCCCCTCCGCAGGCGGTGGCGCCGACGGCCAGGGCTGCAGCTCCCGCAGCATCTGAAGAGGATTTCGATCCCTTTGCCGATCACGAGTTTGACCTGCAGCTGGATGACATCGAGATCGACCTGTCAGATCTCGACCTTGCCGTTGCAAAGGCCGAACCTGTGTCCATGCCTTTGCCTGCTGCCGCAGCACCGGTGGCTCCGGTTTTTGCCGCACCGGTCGCCCCGCAGCGTCAGGCATCGGCCAACCCTCCATCATTCGTACCCGCCATGGCGGCCGCAGATGTCGCTGCCCACAGGCAGCCTGCAGCAACGGTCTCGATGCCGGCCTATTCCGCACCAGTGTCCCGCCCGGTACCGGATGCCCGTGCGTCTGAGCCCGTTGCGCCGGCCTCCTCGTATCGACCGGCGGCGCCTGCCGGGGAGACATTCGGTTTCGATCCCTCGGAGATTTCTGAGCAGGACGACCAGCTCGAAACCTTAAGCGCTATGGATGTGCCCGATGTGCCGATGGCGGAGGTCCGTCCGGCCCAACCTGTACAATCGGACTACGACATCGACATCGATGCGGAACTGGCGACATTGTTTGAAGAGCCCGTGGCTCCGCCGCAGGCGAAGCCGGTCACGGCTACCCGCGTCGCTGCCATGCCGGTTTCGGCCGCTCGTCCCGCCGCAGCACCGCTCGATGACTTCGATGCCTTCGAGAAGGCGCTGGAGGAGGATTTCCGCAGCACCATGACCTCGACTGGCGCTCTGGAGCCAGAGAGCCGTGGCCACATCACCATATCGGGTGAAGGTCAGGGCTTCCGCTTCCGTCGCATCAAGCCCTACCTGATGGCCGGCACTGCGGTGATCGTTCTCCTCGCGGGAGCAGGTGGTCTCTATACGTGGCTCGGCAGCGGTGCAGTCGGCACGCTGACAGGCGGTGAGCCGCAGGTGATTGCTGCAGACAAGTCGCCGGTCAAGATCGTGCCGGAGGATCCGGGCGGCAAGTCGGTCCCGAACCAGGACAAGGCTGTCTACGATCGCGTCGCGGGCAATGGTGTGGAAGATCCCAAGCAGCAGAGCCTGATTTCATCCGAAGAGCAGCCGGTGGACGTCGTTCAGCGCACCCTGATCCCGGAATCGCTTCCCATGGAAGGCGAAAACGAGGCTTTGGCGACGCCTGTCGGCGAAACGGAGGATCCGCGCCTGCTGCCTGACGGCCAGCCGCAGGAAGCTGCAGCAGACGATCCGGCCACGATTACGCCGCGCAAGGTGAGGACGATGATCGTTCGTCCGGATGGCACACTGGTCGCCCAAGACGTGCCTGCCGAGCCGGCGCCCGCGACAACAACTGCTGCGACCGCCTCGCAGGCGGCCGCTGAGCCTCCGGTCTTGGCACCGCCGAGCGTCCCGGCTGCCAACACGGGCGATACCGTGCAGACCATCGAGACCCGCGTCGTCACCCCCGGTGGTCCGACAGAAGCGGCACCCGCACCCGTCACGACCACAGCCGAAACGGCGGCAGTGGCGACGACCGATCCTGCTGCAACAACGGCCGCTGGCACCGATGCTGCCGCACCGCGTGCACCGATTCCGACCAGCCGTCCGGCCGACCAGCCCGTCAATGTTGTCGGCACGGTCACCGACCAGGGCAACCTGCGTCCGGCCCAGCCGGCCGCAGCAGAACCTGCCGAAACGGTAGCGCAGACGCAGGCGCAGGTCGCTGCCGCGCCGCCTGCCGCCGCGACGCCGGCCCCGGCTGCTGCTGCCCCTGCCGGCAGCTTCGGCATCCAGATTGCGTCGCTCCCATCTGAGGCGGATGCTCAGAAGAGCTATCGCAACCTGTCCACCAAGTTCAGCAGTGTCCTCGGCGGCAAGCCCTGGGAAATCCGCCAGGCCGACATTCCCGGCAAGGGCACCTTCTACCGCGTGCGCGTGGTCGCGGGCTCCAAGGATGATGCCGTAGCGCTGTGCGAGCAATATCGTGCCGCCGGTGGCAGCTGCCTCGTTTCGCGCTAAGCCGCGCGCCGCGATATCGCCTGAGTGTCGAACGATTGATAGGCGGGACCCCGTGTTCCGCCTCTTTTCTTGTGTATGAGCGCCACTCGCGCCCACCCTGTCCCTTCGGCTTTTTCCTTGCCCTCGATATGGTCTTCCCATGACAGCACAGTCCCGTCCCGCCAAAGCCATGATCCTCGGTTGCCTCGGCCAGCGCCTCACAGCTGACGAGAAGGCCTTCTATCGCGATGAACAGCCCTGGGGCTTCATCCTGTTTGGCCGCAATATCGGCGAGGCAGAGCAGGTCAAGGATCTCGTTTCGGAGATGCGCGAGACCGTGGGTGGAGGGGCGCATGTGCCGGTTCTGATCGATCAGGAGGGCGGGCGCGTGCAGCGCATCCGCGAACCGATTGCGCCGCGTTATCCCTCGGGCGCCGATCTCGGTGCGCTCTACAATCAGGATGTGGACAAGGGGCTTCGGGCCGCCTGGTTGATGTCACGCCTGCATGCCTTTGATCTCTATCGCCTGGGCATCAATGTCGACTGCCTGCCTGTGCTGGACGTGCCGATCGAGGGCGCCTCCAACGTCATCGGCAATCGCGCCTATTCGAACGATCCCCATGTGGTGGCGAAGATGGGCCAGGCGGCGGCGGACGGTCTCAAGGCTGGCGGCGTGCTTCCGGTCATGAAGCACATGCCCGGACACGGGCGCGGCATGGCAGACAGCCATCACGAGCTTCCTATCGTCACCGTCCCGCGTGCGGAACTCGAGGCACATGACTTCGTGCCCTTCAAGGCGCTGGCCAACGAGTTGATGGGCATGAGCTGCCATGTCGTGTATACCGACATCGACCTCGATCACCCGGCCTCGACCTCAAAGATCGTCACTGAGGAGATCGTGCGCAAGGCGATCGGCTTTGAGGGCCTGCTGATGTCCGACGATATCTCGATGAATGCGCTCAAGGGTACGATCGGCGAACGCGCGGTCCGTATTGCCGCTGCCCTCGACGTGGTCCTGCATTGTCATGGTCACATGGACGAGATGAAGGCTGTGGCCGCTGCCGTCTCGGAGCTTTCCGGCAGGGCGCGTGAGCGGGCGGATGCTGTTGAAGCGGCATTTGTTCGCCCAGACGCTGCCGATGAGCGGTCCTTGCGTGACGAATTTGCAAACCTGATGGCGGTGGCCTGATGGTACGTGGCCCCGTCCAGCCGACGATCGTCAACCGGGCCTCTCAGGGAGAGACGCTCGCGCCGACGCCGATGGACAGTCTCTGGCAGGACAATGCTGACGAGCGGGCCGCGAGCGATCCAGCGCTGGTCATCGACGTGGCGGGCTTCGAAGGGCCGCTTGACCTTCTCCTCTTCCTCGCCCGCAACCAGAAGGTCGATCTCGCCCGTATCTCGGTTCTGGCGCTTGCCGAGCAATATCTGCTCTTCATCGAAAGCGCACGGCGCATCCGGATCGAACTGGCCGCCGACTATCTGGTGATGGCAGCCTGGCTCGCCTATCTGAAATCGCGGCTGCTGATCCCGCAGCAACCGAAGGATGATGGCCCTTCCGGTGAGGAGATGGCGCAGACACTTGCCTTCCGCCTCAAGCGCCTTGAGGCCATGCGCGAGGCCGCGTCGCGGTTGATCAATCGCAATCGTCTCGGCCGTGATGTCCATGCCCGCGGAGCACCGGAGCATGTGCCTTCGCGCGCTGTCAGCGCCTACGAGGCCTCCCTTTATGATCTTCTCACGGCCTATGCGTCGCTGCGCCAGCGTCAGTCGATCACCCAGGTGACGATCGAGCGACGGCGTGTGTGGTCGCTGTCGGACGCCAGAGGTATCCTGACCCGGATGATCGGCGAGATTTCCGACTGGACCGCGCTCGATCACTTCCTGCTGCGTTATCTGCCGAGTCCGGAGGAGCGTGTGACGGCGATTGCCAGTGCCTTTGCCGCCTCGCTCGAACTGGTCCGGGAGGGCCGCCTCGAAATTCGCCAGGAAGGGGCGTTCCAGCCGATCTACATGCGCAGTGGCCCGAAGGCCGAAGCCTTGAGATCGGTGGAGTGACGACCATGGCTGATGTGGACGATCTGGAGCCGGACGGCAGCATCGAGGCGGAGGAGGGCGGTCATTCCGCCGCCCTTCGTGCCGAACTCGACCGCCGCGAGGCGCTGCGGATCGCCGAAGCGCTGGTCTTCGCATCCGCCCAGCCGGTTTCCACGGCATTCATCGAGGAGCGCCTCCCGCGTGGAGTTTCAGCGCGCGAAATCCTGCACCAGTTGAAAGACGACTATGCCGGTCGCGGCGTCAACCTCGTTCAGGTCGACGATCACTGGGCATTCCGCACGGCAGCCGACCTTTCCTTTGCGATCCGCAGCGATGAGGCCGAGGTGAAGAAACTCTCGCGCGCCGCTCTCGAAGTGCTCGCGATCATTGCCTATCACCAGCCTGTGACGCGCGCCGAGATCGAGGACATCCGGGGTGTGCAGACGTCGAAGGGCACGCTTGACGTGCTGATGGAAGCAGGGTGGGTCCGCTTCCGCGGTCGTCGCCGTTCGCCGGGACGACCGGTAACGCTCGGAACCACCCGCGATTTCCTCGATCACTTCGGCCTTGAGGAGCTCCGGGATCTTCCAGGTCTCGAAGAATTGAAGGGGGCAGGGCTGCTCTCAGGGCGTATCCCGGCCAATTTCAACATTCCCCTTCCCATGGGCCATGACGAGCTCTCGGAGGAGGAAGATCCGATCACCCAACTGGATCTCGAGGAACTCGGCCTCTTGACTCCGGGCGGTGAAGCAGAGGAATAGGGTCAGCTTTTTCAACGGTGACCGGTGCCGTCCCGGATCGTCTGCGGCATTCCGGTGCGCGGACAGACCGGCTGCGGACCGCGCGGACGATAGAATGAACCCAGCGAAGACCCAGCATGGAGATGGTCAGCGGACTGCGGGCGTAACCTTTGCCGCCCGCCTGACCTTCGAGGACATTCGTCACCGCTACCATGGCAAGGATACGATCTGCGGTGTTTCGCTGACGGCCGAGCCTGGCGAAGTGCTGTGTCTGCTCGGCCCCTCGGGATCGGGCAAGACGACACTGCTCAGGATTGCCGCCGGCATCGAGGCGCAGGCCTCGGGTCGTGTTGTCATCAACGACCGCGAAGTCGCGGGACCATCGATGTTTCTGCCGCCGGAGAAGCGCGGCATCGGGCTGATGTTCCAGGATTTTGCCCTGTTCCCGCACATGAGCGTCCTCGACAACGTCCGCTTCGGTCTGACCGCGCTCCCCCGCAAGGACGCAGTCGCGGAGGCGATGGTTGCTCTGGAGCGGGTTGGGCTTGCTCACTATGCGGAGATGTTTCCGCATGCCCTTTCGGGGGGCGAGCAGCAGCGCGTGGCACTGGCCCGGGCACTTGCGCCCCGCCCGAGCGTCCTGCTGATGGACGAGCCGTTTTCAGGTCTCGATTCCCGACTGAAGGACACGGTGCGGGCCGATACTCTCGCAATTTTGCGTGAAAGCCGCGCGACTGCCGTCGTCGTCACCCATGATGCCGAGGAGGCCATGCGTATGGCCGACCGCATTGCGTTGCTGAAGAATGGCCGGCTGGTCCAGGTGGGAACCTCCGATGATCTCTATCGGCGTCCCAGGGACATCTTCGCTGCAGCCTTTTTCTCCGAAATCAACGAGTTTTCGGGCCGAGTCGTGGGTGGGCAGGTCGATACGCCCCTGGGCAAGGCGCCGGCAGGTGGGATTGCCGACGGGACCGAAGTGGATGTGGCGGTGCGCCTTTCGGGTGTTTCTGTCCACAACAGCGGAGGCCCGATCCCGGCGCGCATACTTGCCCGCCGCTTTCTGGGCGTGGTCGAGCTCCTCGAACTGGCCGTTCCGGGGACCGAGCGACCTGTCCGCGCGCGCATTCGTGCCGACATCTTGTCACCAGGTGTGCGTGACGTAACGATTGCGGTTGAGCCCAAAGACATTTTGGTGTTTGAAAAGACACCGGAAAGCCCCTACATCGGGGAAACGCAAATCTAAGGAGTGGCAGGCATGGGTTCGTTTAGCATTTGGCACTGGATCATCGTTCTGGCGATCGTCCTGCTTCTCTTCGGTCGTGGCAAGATTCCCGAACTGATGGGTGACGTCGCCAAGGGCATCAAGAGCTTCAAGAAGGGCATCAGTGAAGACGACGGCGAGAGCCAGACGGCCGCCAACGCCCAGCCCACGGCGACGAAGACAGTCGACCACAAGGCCGACGAGGTGAAGTGATCGGCTTCAGTCGATCAGGCGGGCAGCTCGACGGGCTGCCCGTAATTCGTTGAACTGTCGGAAGACCGGCGCCCGTTCGCGGCGCCATGGCGTGGCATCAGGAGCCCGTTTGCATGCTGGATATTGGCTGGACCGAGCTGTTGGTGATCGCCGTCATCCTGATCGTCGTGGTGGGCCCCAAGGACCTGCCGCCGATGATCCGGGCCTTTGGCAAGATGACGAAGCGACTTCGCCAGACTGCGGGCGAATTCCGCGCGCAGTTCGACGAGGCGCTACGCGAAGCCGAACTCGACGATCTCAAGAACTCCGTCAACGATCTTCGCTCGCTCAATCCGGCGAATACGATCCGGGAAACCCTGAACCCGCTTCGCCAGATGGGCCAGGAGATCAAGTCCGATCTGGAGCGTACGACGCGGCCGGACAGCAAGCCCGCATCAACCGGCGATGATTTTGAGCAGAATTCGATCCTTCCGGATCTGCCGTTCGGTCTGGACGAGCCGCCGCAAGAGCTGAAGCCGGTGGCGCAGGCGCCGGCGTCTGCGCAGCCAGCACCGGCTCCACAGGCAGTGTCGGCTCCCGGGCCCGCAGTAGCGGTGCCTGCATCTGCTCCCGCTGTGCCTGAAGCCACGACGTCTGCACCTGCGACCTCGGCTCCCGCCGCCCCGGCTCCAGCCAAGGCCAGGAAGGCTGCGACCCAAAAGCCTTCTGCCAAGACAGAAGCCCCCGCCAAGAACCCGATTAAGCCAGCGAAGGCTGCGCCTCTCGCGAAGACGGTCGCTGCACCAACGAAGACGGCTGCAGCGGCTTCGAAGGCAAAACCTTCGAAGTCTGCCGCCACCAAGGCGCCTTCGGTGCAGACACCCTCGACCGCCACAAAGGTGCCGGCCAAGCCGCGCAAGACCAAGAGTGAGGACCGCGCATGAGCGGCGAGATCGAAGACAAGCCCCAGCCGCTGATCGAGCATCTGATCGAACTGCGCTCGCGCCTCATCTGGGCGCTCGGCGCTTTTTTCGTGGCTTTCCTCGTATGCTTCTATTTTGCCAAGCCGCTCTTCAACATGCTGGTTGTGCCCTACAAGTGGGCGGTCTCCTGGGCAGGACTGGATCTCAGCAAGGCGGAGTTGATCTATACGGCTCCGCAGGAATTCTTCTTCACCCAGGTGAAGGTCGCGGCCTTCGGTGCCATGGTCATCGCCTTCCCTGTGATCGCCTCCCAGATCTACAAATTCGTCGCCCCCGGTCTGTACAAGAACGAGCGTGCCGCGTTCCTGCCCTTTCTGATCGCTTCTCCGCTGCTTTTCCTGCTCGGTGCGTCGCTCGTCTACTTCTTCTTCACGCCCATGGTGATGTGGTTCTTCCTCGCCATGCAGCAGAGTCCTGGCGAAGGTGAGGTGGCGATCTCGCTCCTGCCCAAGGTTTCCGAATATCTCAGCCTGATCATGACGCTGGTCTTCTCCTTCGGCCTGGTATTCCAGCTGCCTGTCATCACAACGCTTCTGGCACGTGTCGGCATTCTGGATAGCCAGTGGCTGGCGGACAAGCGCAAGTATTTCATCGTTGTCGCCTTCGTCGTCGCCGCCGTCCTGACGCCGCCGGATCCGCTCTCCCAGATCGGTCTTGCACTGCCGACGATCCTTCTCTACGAGGTGGCTATCTACGCGGCGCGACTCGTTGAACGGAGCCGTGCGCGGGCAGGTGAAGCTGCAGATCTTCCCGAGGATTCCTCGCCAGAGAAGTCCTAAGGCGGCAACCAAGCCGTTTCGCCGACGCCACAACCCATCAAGACATGGGGCCGGACATGGCCGCCGGCCACTCCGCTCCCGGTCTAAGCACAAGACCTGGAACGACGATGCTCGATATCAAGTGGATCCGTGAAAACCCCGAAGCCCTGGATGCGGCGCTTGCCAAGCGCGGCGCCGAGCCGCTGTCTGACTCGCTGATCGCACTCGACCAGAAGCGCCGATCCGTCGCCCAGTCGATGCAGGACATGCAGTCGCGCCGCAATTCGGCCTCCAAGGAAATCGGCGCCGCCATGGCTGCCAAGAACATGGAGCTTGCTGAGAAGCTGAAGGCGGAAGTCGCTTCGCTCAAGGACACGCTGCCGGCGGCCGAAGAGGAGGAGCGCCAGCTCACGGCAGAGCTGACCGATGCCCTGTCGCGCATCCCGAACATTCCCCATGACGACGTGCCCGTCGGCAAGGACGAGCACGACAACGTCGTCGCCCGCGTCGTAGGTGAAAAGCCGACCTGGAACCACAAGCCGCTCGAGCACTACGAAATTGGCGAGAACCTCGGCTACATGGATTTCGAGCGCGCCGCGAAACTCTCGGGCGCCCGCTTCACGGTCCTGACGAGCCAGCTCGCTCGGCTTGAGCGCGCCCTCGGCCAGTTTATGCTCGATCTGCACACGAGCGAACACGGCTATACCGAAGTGTCATCGCCGCTGATGGTGCGCGACGACGCCATGTATGGCACCGGCCAGCTGCCGAAGTTTGCAGAGGATCTGTTCAAGACGACCGACGGCCGCTGGCTGATCCCCACGGCAGAAGTGACACTGACCAACCTCGTTTCGGGCGAGATCCTCGACCAGGAAAAGCTGCCGCTGCGCTTTACAGCACTGACCCCGTCCTTCCGCTCGGAGGCAGGTTCGGCCGGCCGCGATACGCGCGGCATGCTGCGCCAGCACCAGTTCTGGAAATGCGAGCTCGTGTCGATCACCGATGCCGAGAGCTCGTTGGCCGAACATGAGCGCATGACGGCCTGCGCCGAAGAAGTGCTGAAGCGCCTCGGCCTGCATTTCCGCACCATGACACTCTGCACCGGCGACATGGGGTTTGGCGCACGCAAGACCTACGACCTCGAG
The DNA here is from genome assembly GCA_943372805.1 of Rhizobium sp. Q54. GTDB lineage: Bacteria > Pseudomonadota > Alphaproteobacteria > Rhizobiales > Rhizobiaceae > Allorhizobium. The sequence continues at coordinate 35,079 of CALSAF010000013.1, read as the reverse complement.
GTCTGGCTGCCAGGCCAGAACACCTATCGCGAAATCTCGTCCTGCTCTGTCTGCGGCGATTTCCAGGGGCGCCGCATGAATGCGCGGTATCGCAACAAGGACGGCAAGGGAACGACCTTCGTGCACACGCTGAACGGTTCGGGCACCGCCGTCGGTCGCTGCCTGATCGCGGTCATGGAGAACTATCTGAACGAGGACGGTTCGATCACCGTGCCGGACGTGCTCCTCCCCTATATGGGCGGCATCAAGAGAATAGAGAAGGCGGCCTGATCACGCCGCAACCGGAGTGGCCATGCGCATCCTGCTGACGAATGACGACGGTATTCATGCTCCGGGGCTCGCCGCCCTTGAGCGAATTGCCCGCACCCTATCGGACGACGTCTGGATCGTCGCACCGGAGACCGACCAGAGCGGTCTCGCGCATTCGCTGACCTTGTCGGAGCCCCTGCGCTTGCGGGAGCTTGAGGAGAAGAAGTTCGCACTGCGCGGCACGCCGACCGATTGCGTGATCATGGCGATCCGCAAGGTCCTCGACCGCAAGCCGGATCTGGTGCTGTCCGGCGTCAATGCTGGCGCCAACATGGCCGATGACGTGACCTATTCGGGAACCGTCGCCGGTGCGATTGAAGGCACAGTGCACGGCGTTCGTTCCTTCGCGCTGAGCCAAGCCTATAGCTACGAAGCCGGTGCGCCGATTCCGTGGCATGTGGCGGAAACGCTGGCGCCCGAGCTGCTGCGCAAGCTGAGCAAGGTCGACCTGCCACCGGGCAGCTTCCTCAATCTCAACTTTCCGAATTGCGAACCGGCTGAGGTTCAGGGCGTGGAAGTGACGTCGCAGGGCAAGCTTGAATTCGGCCTCTCGGTCGAGGAGCGTCAGGACGGTCGCGGACTGCCGTATTATTGGCTGCGGTTCGGCGACCGCAAGGGCAACTTCCGCGCCGGAACCGACATCCACGCGCTGCGTGAAAAGAAGATCTCGGTCACGCCGCTGAAGCTCGACATGACCGATTACGCCGTCCAGGACCGTGTTGCCGAGGCGCTTCTCGAGGGAGGCAACGCTTGAGATCGGCCCTCATCGAGCGCGAGGGTTTCGCGGCGCTCGTGCTGCGCCTGCGGGCCGAGGGCATTACCAATCTCGACCTTCTGACCGCTGTCGAGCAGACGCCGCGTTCGGCCTTCGTACCACCCGAATATGCCCGCAGCGCCTATTCGAGTCGCTCGATCCCCATAGAGTGTGGCCAGTTCATGGAGGGCGCGGACCTCGCTGTACGGCTGCTCTCGCTTCTGCAGGTGAAGCCAGGCCATCGCGTGCTCGAGATCGGTACCGGCAGTGGCTTCGTCGCCGCCGTTCTCGGACGCCTGGCCGAGCGGGTCATCTCGATCGAACGTTACAAGACGCTGATCACCGGCGCCCAACGCAGACTGGAGCAGCTGTCGATCCGCAACGTCATCCTCAGACAGGTCGATGGCTCGAACGGCCTGCCGGGCGAGGGGACCTTCGATCGCATCTTCTCGACGGCTGCCTATCCGTCCATGCCGCGCTTCTATGCCGAGCAGCTGGTCTCCGGTGGCATGTTGCTGGTGCCGTTGATGGTCGAGGAGGAGCGCTGCGTGATGGTGCGCCTGACGAAGACAGGCAGCCGCTTCGAACGGGAGGACATGTTCGAGGTGCCGTTTCTGCCGCTGCAGCCGAAAATCGCTCAGCATCTCTGACGAGGAGCCCGCTTTCTCGCTGACGCAGCGACCTTTCAGCCGGTCGACCACTGCACGATTTATATGCGTATCGTCGAATTCGTTCACAACGAATCCACGGGGTTAACTGCCCGGTAATACTAACGCGCTTTAATGAACCCACATCAAGTTGTGTCATATGTGGGTCGAGTCATGCGTAAAAGTGTATCGCCGAAAGCTGGATTGCCGATCGCCCGTTTGTGCGGCGTGCTCCTCCTGGCAGGTACTGCAGCCGGCTGCAGTTCGGATGCCTCGCGCTTCAGTTCGATCTTTTCCACCGACAATCTGACCACGGCGTCGATCCCGCGTCAGTCGGCTCTGCGCAACCAGCCGCCGATTCCGGCCGAGAACATCGGTGGCGGTGCGATCTATGGGCAGCAGCAGGCGATGGCACAGCCGATGCCGGCCAGCCCTTCCTATCAGCCGCCGGCATCCGCACGCGCCGCCAGCACTCCGGCACCGGTTCAGCGCGCCGAACTTGCTGCTCCATCCGGCATCGCCTCGCCGTCGAACAACAATTCCGAACGGGCCGCCGCCTTGGCGCAGCCCTTCCCGGCTGCGCCGCAGCAGGGCGGCCAGGTTGCCGCAGCCAATTCCGGCCAGGTGCTTGCGGAGCCGCGCACAACGGGGACTACGCCGAAGCAGGGCGGCTGGTCGACTGCCGGTGCCGCCCGCGTGACGTTGCGTCCCGGCGAGACAATCGCCACGCTCGCCGATCGCTATGGCGTGCCGCAAAAGGAAATCCTCAAGGCAAACGGCCTGACGCAGAACTCTGATGCGGCGCCCGGCCAGTTGGTGATCATCCCGACCTTCGGTGGTCCGAACCCCGCCCGTGCAGCTGCCGACGCGTCCGGTCTGCCGGCCGATGGTCGCAAGCCGGTGCTTCCGGGCGACCAGCAACAGAACGTCGCTGTCCTGCCGACTGTGCCGAATTCCCGGGAAAAGCAGCAGGTGTCAGCCTCTGCCGCAACGGGCAAGACGACAGCCGGCGCTGGTACGGGAGCGGGCTCCTATGTGGTCAAGCCGGGTGACTCGCTGGCACGCATCGCCAAAACCAATGGTGTCTCGGTCGATGACCTCAAGACGGCAAACAGCCTGACGACCGGCAATATCCGCATCGGTCAGGCCCTGGTCATTCCCGCGAAGTCTTCTGTCGCCCCATCCGCAACCACGGCCCAGGCCGCTCCTGCCGCTGATCCGGTCAAGACCGCATCTGTCCCGGCGGCTGGTCAGCCCGCTGAATACAAGGCCCCCGCAGCCACGAAGTCCGTAACGGAAGTCGCTGCTGTCAAGCCCGAGACCGCAGCGCCGGAAATGACTGGCATCGGCAAATATCGCTGGCCGGTTCGCGGCGCGGTCATCGCCAATTTCGGCGCCAATATCGACGGCAAGCGCAGTGACGGGATTGCCATCTCGGTCCCGCCGGGTACGCCGATCAAGGCGGCGGAGAACGGTGTCGTCATCTATGCAGGCAATGGCCTGAAGGAACTCGGCAATACGGTGCTCGTGCGCCACGACGACGGCAAGGTCACAGTTTACGGCCATGCCGACAGCCTTTCCGTCCAGCGTGGCCAGAAGGTGCAGCGCGGCCAGACCATCGCGACGTCAGGCATGACCGGAAACGTCAAGCGTCCGATGTTGCACTTCGAAGTCCGCAAGGATGCAGCCCCGGTCAACCCCATCACTTACCTGGAATAGGTGTATTGCGTACCAGGTCAGTGAAAAGGCCCGGAGCTCGCGCTCCGGGCCTTTTTGCATGCATCCGATCAGGACCGCTGCCTCAGCGACGATCCGTGGATATCCGGAGCCGTCCCGCGAGATCCTGAATGTACTGCCAGGCGACGCGACCGGACCGTCCGCCACGGGTTGTCGCCCATTCCAGTGCCTCGTGATGCAGTTGCTCGCGCGGCAGCGGCAATGCGAAATGCGCAGCATAGCCGTCGATCATGGTCAGGTAGTCGTCCTGGCTACACTTGTGGAAGCCGAGCCACAAGCCGAAGCGGTCGGATAGCGAGACCTTTTCCTCGACTGCCTCGGACGGATTGATCGCCGTCGATTGCTCGTTCTCCATCATGTGGCGGGGAAGGAGATGGCGCCGGTTTGAAGTGGCATAGAAAAGCACGTTGTCAGGCCGCCCTTCCACGCCTCCGTCGAGCGCAGCCTTGAGCGATTTGTAAGCCGTGTCGTCATGGTCGAAGGAGAGGTCGTCGCAGAAAAGGACGATCCGGTGCGGTACGTCCTTGAGGATATCGAGGAGCGCGGGCAGGGTGGCGATGTCCTCGCGGTGGACCTCGATCAGCTTCAGCGATACTCCGCTGCTCTTGACGATGTCGGCATGCACGGCCTTCACCAGCGAAGACTTGCCCATGCCCCGTGCGCCCCAGAGGAGTACATTGTTGGCCGGAAAACCCTCGGCAAAACGGAGCGTGTTCTCGTGCAGAATGTCCCGCACGTGGTCGACACTGCGGATGAGGCCGAGCTCGACGCGGTTCGGTCGCTTCACCGGTTGCAGATGGAGCCGGGCAGGGGCCCAGACGAAACAGTCTGCCGCCTGCCAGTCGTTGTCGGCGGGCGGCGGACCTGCCAGCCTCTCCAATGCGTCGGCAAGACGCTTCACCTCAGCCAGAAGTGCTGCCACGCTCTGATCGGCCATTGTCATCCTTCTCCCGTGCTTGCGGCCCTTCGAGCCTCTGGTTGGGCGGTATCACGCAGATTTGCGGGCATAAAGGGTGCGAGGCTGGAAAATGGTACGCCGCCCTGCTGTTTCTGTTGCATTCACGGGCTCTCTCACTATATTCCGGCGACCTGACGAGGGGGCCGCGCGGCTCTCCGAATTCGCTTCAATAGGGAGTCTTTCATGTTTATCACGCAGGCCTTTGCCCAGGACGCGGCTGCCGCTCCGAGCGCCATGGGTTCCGGACTGGAGATGCTTCTGCTCTTCGCACCGCTGATGGTGGTCTGGTACTTCTTCCTCATCCGCCCGCAGCGCCAGCAGATGAAGAAGCGTGAGGAAACCCTGTCCGCGATCCGTCGCGGCGACCAGGTCGTCATGGGGGGCGGTATTGTCGCCAAGGTGACAAAGGTCATCGACGACAAGGAGCTCGAGGTCGAGATTGCCGACGGCGTCAAGGTTCGGGCGATGCGCCAGTATGTGGCGGAAGTCCGCGTAAAGGGCGAACCGGTCAAGACCGAGACTGCTGCCTGATCCCCGCTTGGCCGGCCTCGCGCCGGCCATTGCCTTTTCCGACGCCTTAATTCGAGAGTTCCATGCTTTACATTTCTCGCTGGAAGACATCGCTCATCTGGTTGGTCGTGGCGATCAGCGTTCTGGTTGCCCTGCCCAATGCCTTCACAGACGAGGAGCTGGAAGCCTTTCCGTCCTGGTTCCCGACCCACAAGGTGACGCTGGGCCTCGACCTTCAGGGCGGCTCCCATATCATGCTGAAGCTGGAGCGGCAGGACATCGTCAAGGAGCGCCTGGAGACGATCGTTGGCGACGTGCGCACGCAATTGCGCGACGCCGGCATCCGCTACACGGGGCTGTCGGGCGTCGGTCAGCAGATTCAGGTTCGCATCACCGATGCCGACAAGATCCCGGCCGCGATCGAGGCCCTGCGCACGCTGACCGATCCGGTCAGCGTCGGCGGACTCACGGGCGGTACGGTGACGGAAGTTGCAGTGGAACAGGCCGAGGATGGCCTGCTGCGTCTGACACTGACGGATTCGGGCATTGACTACCGTGTCTCGTCGGCCCTGACACAGTCCATGGAAGTGGTCCGTCGCCGCGTTGACGAGCTCGGCACCACAGAGCCCCTCATCCAGCGTCAGGGTGACGACCGCATCATCGTCCAGGTTCCGGGTCTCACCGACCCGCAACGCCTCAAGGCGCTTCTCAACCAGACGGCCAAACTGTCCTTCCACATGGTGGACACGACGATGCCTGTGACGGAGGCGATCAACAATCGTCCGCCGCCGCAGTCCGAGATTCTCTACTCGTCCGACGATCCGGCGGTGCCCTACCTGATCGAGCGGCGCGCCCTCATCTCGGGCGAAAACCTTGTCGATGCGCAGGCATCCTTCGATCAGCGCTCCAATGAACCTGTCGTCAGCTTCCGCTTCGACAGCCGTGGAGCACAGCGATTTGCCCAGGCGACCCAGGAAAACGTTGGCCGTCCCTTTGCCATCGTGCTTGACCAGCAGGTGATCTCGGCGCCGGTCATCCGGGAGCCGATCATCGGTGGCTCGGGTCAGATTTCCGGCAATTTCTCCGTCGAAGGCGCAAACGATCTCGCTGTTCTGTTGCGGGCCGGCGCCCTTCCGGCAACCTTGACCGTGGTCGAAGAGCGCACCGTCGGTCCCGGTCTTGGCCAGGACTCGATCAATGCCGGCGTTACCGCCAGCATCATCGGTGGTATTGCCGTCGTGCTTTTCATGCTCGCCTTCTATGGCACCTTCGGTGTCATGGCGAACATTGCGCTGGCGGCCAATATTGCGATGATCCTGGCAGCCCTGTCGCTTCTCGGTTCGACGCTGACACTGCCGGGCATCGCCGGCATCGTGCTGACCATGGGCATGGCGGTCGACTCGAACGTCCTGATCTACGAACGTATCCGGGAGGAGGCGCGCAATGGGCGGCCGCTTGTCCAGGCGATCGACATCGGTTTCAAGAAGGCCTTTGCCACCATCGTCGACGCGAACCTGACGACCCTGATTGCAGCCGTCGTCCTCTTCTTCCTCGGCTCGGGACCGGTGCGTGGTTTTGCCGTGACGCTGTCTGTCGGTATCGTGACGACCGTTTTCACCGCCTTCACGCTGACCTTCTGGCTGATGGCCTTCTGGTATCGGGTGAAGCGGCCGAAGCATATGCCGAAGAGTGTCCGGACCGGCTTCTTCGACAACCGCAACATCCGCTTCATGGCGGCGCGCAAATTCAACTTTGGCTTCGCGATGCTGATTTCGGTGGCTTCGTTGATCGGTTTTGCGACCGTCGGGATGAATCTCGGCATCGACTTCAAGGGTGGTTCGATCATCGAGGTCCAGGCCCGCGACGGCACAGCAGATCTGTCGGACATCCGCGAACGCCTGAGCCAGCTCAATCTCGGTGAAGTTCAGGCTCAGGGCTTCGGTGATGCGTCGAGCGCTCTCATTCGTCTTCAGGCGCAGGACGGTGGCGAGAATGCCGAGCAGTCGGCACTGAGCAAGGTGCGCGGGGAGCTGGAGGCCGAATACGACTTCCGCCGCGTCGAGGTGGTCGGTCCCTCGGTGTCAAGCGATCTGACCTATTCGGCGACCATTGGCGTCGCGGCTGCTCTGTTCGGCATCCTGATCTACATCTGGTTCCGCTTTGAATGGCAGTTCGCGTTGGGAGCGATCATCGCGACACTTCATGACGTGATCTTCACGCTCGGCCTCTTCGTGCTGACGGGGATCGAGTTCAACCTCACCAGTATCGCGGCCATTCTGACCATCATCGGTTACTCGCTGAACGACACCGTCGTCGTCTATGACCGAATGCGCGAAAACTTGAGGCGCTACAAGAAGATGCCGCTCGAGGTGCTGATCGATGAATCGATCAACCAGACGCTATCGCGTACGGTCTTGACCGCAGGCAGTACGATCCTGGCGCTGGGTGCACTCTATCTCTTCGGCGGCGAGGTCATCGCCTCCTTCACCTTCGCCATGCTGGCGGGCGTTCTGATCGGGACATTCTCATCGATCTATATCGCCGGCCCCGTGCTGATCGCCTTCAAGTTGCGCCCGGAAAGCTTCCAGCGCGATGAGTCCGAAGTCGAGAAGGCTGCGGCGAAGGCCGGGGTTTGAGCTGATGGTGTTCGGCTTCGGAGACAAGGGCATCACGCAGCGTGATGCCCATTTTCCGGGGCGGCCCGGCATTGATTCCTACGGCAACGGCGGTTTCCGCTTCGCCGACATGTCTCATCGTGGCTCGCTGCTGCTGCTGCCCTCCGGCGTCTATGGCTGGGAGCAGACCGAAGACGAGCCTTTGACGGAAGCCTCTCTCTCCCGGGTCTTTGCCGAGACGGGCATAGAGTTCCTCTTGCTCGGGACCGGCCGCCAGTTGCGTCTGGTCGATCCACAATTGCGCGCGGCCCTGAAGGCCAGGGGCATCGCCACGGATCCGATGGGAACCGGTGCTGCAATTCGCACGTATAACATCATGCTGGCCGAGCAGCGCCCGGTCGCCGCCGCGTTGATTGCGGTGTGAACCAGTCACTGGAAGGTGCATTGTGAGTGAGACCCTGTCGGCCAATGAGGCGCTTTGCCTGCAGGCCTTGCGCGAAATGGACCGGGATCGCTACCTTGCGAGCCTGCTGAGCCCGGCCGATAGACGGTCGGCTGTCACCGCTCTCTATGCTTACAATGCCGAATTGGCCCGTATTCGCGACGTCGCGCGAGAGCCCCTGCCGGGCGAGATCCGCTTGCAATATTGGCGGGACCTGCTTGGCGGCGCAGCCCATGGCGAGACGTCGGCAAACCCGGTGGCTTCCGAACTGTTGCGGGCCATGGAGACTTGGCGCCTTCCGGTTTCGCCGCTCATGGCCATGACGGAGGCGCGCATTTTCGACCTCTATGATGATCCCATGGAAACGACGGCGATGTTCGAGGGCTATGCCGGCGAAACTGCGGCCGCCTTGGTCCAGCTTGTGTGCCTTGTTCTCGACGCGGAGGCCGCAGAAGGCGTCGCCGAGATCGTCGGTCATGCGGGTGTGGCGCTATCGGTGGCGGGTGCCATCCTGTTGCTGCCGACGCACCACGCACGCGGACAGCTGTATCTTCCGACAGAGATCCTGGCCGCAGCAGGGCTTGATCGAGAGAGTTTTCTGGGCATCGGCGATGATGCGCGGCGGTCCGCCGCCATCGAAGCCTTTGCCGGATTTGGGCTCGATCATCTGCGCAAGGCGCGTGCGGCGGGTCGTCTGCCGAAATCTCTTGTCGCCGCCTTCCTGCCTGTCACCCTGGCGGAGCCCGTGCTCAAGCGGGCGCAGAAGATGGGAGGCGGCTGTCTATCGTCGGATCTTCGCCCATCGCAATGGCGCCGCCAGTTGGCGATGATGCGGCTCCTGCTCACGGGCCGGCTCTGAGCGCACTGGCTTTGTCCCGGCGGACGCCACGCTCACGCAAGGCTCGCCTGCTAGCAGCCTTTGCGGTAGAGTGCGTGTAATGGAGGCGAGAGCAGAACATGGTGACTTGGGGTATCGTCTTGGCGCTCGTTGGCGCATTGGCCTATTTCTCGTCGCGGATGGCGCGGCAGGAGGAGGACGACGGCTTCCAGGACACCGGCTTGGCCATTCTCGAATTCGGCAGAGCCTTTCCCCAGGAAGCAATCCGCAGTCTGCACGCCACGGCAGACGGCAAGGCCGTGTTCGTTCGTCTGCATGACAACAAGGCAGGCTTCATGCGCAGCATGCGCAATCATTTTGCCTGCCATCTGATCGAACCCGGCACGGTGCGCGTCCGTGACCTGCCGGGTGGCAAGGGCTTTGCCATCGAGTTTCTCGATGCGCCCTTCCACAATGGTGAATTCACCTTCTCGAACCCGACGACTGCCGCCGAGGTGTCGCTCTGGCTGCTCGGCAACTATGTCGGCCACGCCGACCGGCAATCGGATACGCTGTCCAGCACCACCGGTTGACGCGCCGTTCAGGCAGCACCCAGCCAGGTCTTGCAGTGTTCGAGCGCACGCGCCGCAATCAGCTGCCGCTTCATGATCGTCTTGTCCTTGCCACGGAAGCGCTTGACGCCCTCCGGCTTGACGATCGAGCCGGGCTCCAGCTCCGGGAATAGCCCGAAATTGATGTTCATCGGCTGGAAGGACCGCTTGCCCGGCTCCTCGTCGGAGACGATGTGGCCGCCGGTGATGTGGTTCAGCAGTGCGCCGAGTGCCGTGGTCGCCGGGGGCACGCTGATCGTCTCGCCCTTGCGCTGGGCAGCCGCAAAGCGGCCGGCGAGCAGGCCGATAGAGGCGCTTTCGACATAGCCTTCGCAACCGGTGATCTGGCCGGCAAAGCGCAGGCCGGGACGGGCCTTCAACTGCAGGCTCTGGTCGAGCAGGGTAGGCGAATGGATATAGGTGTTGCGGTGCAAGCCGCCGAGGCGGGCGAACTCGGCATTCTCCAGCCCCGGGATCATCCGGAAGATCTCGGCCTGGGCGCCGTATTTCAGCTTCGTCTGGAAACCGACCATGTTGTAGAGCGTGCCGAGCGCATTGTCCTGGCGCAGCTGCACGACGGCGTAGGCCTTGACGGTCGGGTTATGGGCATTGGTGAGGCCCATCGGCTTCATCGGTCCGTGGCGCAGCGTCTCGCGACCGCGCTCGGCCATGACCTCGATCGGCAGGCAGCCATCGAAATAGGGCGTGCCTTCCCACTCCTTGAAGCCGACGGCATCGCCCTCGATCAGGGCGTCGATGAAGGCGTTGTACTGGGTCTCGTCGAGGGGGCAGTTGATATAGTCCTTGCCCGTGCCGCCAGGGCCGACCTTGTCGTAGCGCGACTGGTACCAGCAGATATCCATGTTGATTGAGTCGGTATGCACGATCGGCGCAATCGCGTCGAAGAAGGCAAGCGCATCCTTGCCGGTCCGCTCGCGGATGGCCTCGGCCAGTGCCGGCGAGGTGAGAGGACCCGTCGCGATAATGGTGAGATCCCACTCCTCGGGCGGCAGGCCGGTCACTTCCTCGCGGACCACTGTGATCAGCGGATGCTGATGCAGGGCGGCGGTCACGGCTTCTGAAAAGCCGTCACGGTCGACGGCGAGCGCACCACCGGCCGGCACCTGATGCTTGTCGGCGCAAGCCATGATCAGCGAACCGGCGAGCCGCATCTCGGCATGGATGACGCCGACGGCATTCGATGTCGCATCGTCAGAGCGGAAGGAGTTGGAGCAGACCAGTTCGGCAAGGCCGTCCGTCTTGTGTGCATCCGTGCCGCGCACGCCGCGCATTTCATGCAAGATGACGGGCACGCCGACCTGTGCGATCTGCCAGGCGGCTTCAGAGCCTGCAAGGCCGCCGCCGATGATGTGAATGGGGGAGAAGGAGCTGTTTGTCATGGGCGGCTCCATATCACGGCTCGCAGCGCGAGGTCCATCGGGTGCCAGACTTCCGACGAGGGCTGTCGATCACATTCGAGAGGCCGGAATCAAAAACGGCACCATGCGGTGCCGTTCGACAGGCTGCTTTGCGCAAGATCTGATTAACGGAAGGAGCGCGAAGCGATGTTGCGGATTTCGTAGCGGGTGATGCCGATGTCGTTCAGGGTCTGGCTGGAAAGGTTGCCCAGTTCGGCCATCGTGCGACGGTAGCTCATCCAGTTCTTGGCAATGCGGATCGGGTTCATGGTCGTTTCCTCGGTGAAGCTTGGTGGCTGATCTTGCGGTCGTTCCCGCATCAGCGATTGACCTTCTTATACGCCCGTAAAACAAGATTGTGCAGTGCAAATAATATGCGACTGCTATGCGTTTGTGCATGGGGTTGCCGCCATAAGCAGCAGTCCCGATAGGCTGGTGAAAAACGCGCCATGAGTTAACGGGTGTTTACGAACGCAGAAAAGCCCGCAATCGCGGGCTTTTCGGGTGTCTTCAGTCCGTGTTTTTAGGCAGTCAAACAGGCTTGATGAGAATGTGCTTCTTCTTGCCCAGCGAAAGCTTGATCACGCCATCGGCGGTGACCTCTGCAGTGCCCACAGACATGCGCTCATCGGAGACGCCAGCGTCGTTGATCTTGACAGCTCCGCCCTGGACATGACGACGAGCTTCGCCGTTCGAGGCGGCGAGGCCTGCCTTGACGATCAGTCCGAGCAGACCGATGCCCGCTTTCAGCTCGCTGGCCGCGACTTCGACGGTCGGCAGCGTATCGGCAAGCGCCCCTTCCTCGAAGGTCTTGCGCGCCGTTTCGGCAGCCTGTTCAGCGGCGTCGCGACCATGCAGCAGCGTCGTCACTTCCGTGGCGAGGATCTTCTTGGCTTCGTTGATCTCCGAGCCACCAAGTGCCGCGAGACGCGCAATCTCGTCCATCGGCAGGATGGTGAAGAGCTTGAGGAAGCGCACCACATCGGCATCCTCGGTGTTGCGCCAGTACTGCCAGAAGTCATAGACCGGCAGCAGATCGGCATTGAGCCAGACGGCGCCCGAGGCCGACTTGCCCATCTTGGCGCCGGAGGAGGTGGTGAGCAGCGGTGCCGTCAGCGCATAGAGCTGCGGCGTGCCCATGCGGTGGCCGAGATCGATCCCGTTGATGATGTTGCCCCACTGGTCGGAGCCGCCCATCTGCAGCCGGCAGTCGTAGCGCTGGTTCAGCTCGACGAAGTCGTAGGCCTGCAGGATCATGTAGTTGAATTCGAGGAAGGACAGCGATTGCTCGCGGTCGAGGCGCGTCTTGACGCTGTCGAAGGACAGCATGCGGTTGACCGAGAAATGCCGGCCGACATCGCGCAGGAACTCGAGATAGTTCAAGGGGCGCAGCCATTCGGCATTGTTGATCATCAGGGCGCCGCCCTTCGGACCATTGTTGTAGTCCAGATAATGCGAGAAGCAGCGCTTGATCGAGGCGATGTTCTCCTCGATCGTCTCGATGGTCATCAGCTTGCGCGCTTCCTCCTTGAAGGAGGGGTCGCCGACCATGCCGGTACCGCCGCCCATCAGCGAGATCGGCTGGTGGCCGGTGGCTTGGAACCATCGCAGCATCATGATCTGCATGAGGTGACCGACATGCAGCGAGGAAGCCGTCGGGTCATAGCCGATATAGGCCGTCACGCTTTCCTTGGCGAGCAGATCGTCGAGCCCCGTTTCATCGGACATCTGATGAATGAAGCCGCGCTCGGAGAGGATGCGGAGGAAATCGGACTTGAACTTCGTCATGACGCTGTGGCTTTCGGTTTCTCTGGTCTTTCGGTGGCAATCTTGGAAATCCGCGCGGGCTTTAGCATTGTTTTTTGAATTGTGCACCCGTCTCGGTCATGAATGTCCGGCAACGCAGGCGTTCGAATCGGGTGGCATATGGCGGAAATCAGGACGGCGATCGGGTTGATGAGCGGCACCTCGATGGATGGCATCGATGTGGCGCTGGTGCGCACCGATGGCGAGACGATTGTCGAGCGTGGCCCCTTCCTCTCGGTGCCCTACGAACCAGCCTTCCGCGACCGGCTGAAGCAGGCGCTGGACGATGCCAAGGCAATCAAGCATCGCAACGAGCGCCCGGGTGACCTCTCACCTATGGAAAGGGACCTGACTCAACGTCATGCTGAAGCGGTCGCGCTTTTCCTGCGACAGCAGAAGCTGAAGCCCGAGCAGATCGACCTCATCGGCTTCCACGGCCAGACGGTGCTGCACCGGCCGGATCAAGCGCTGACCGTCCAGCTCGGCGACGGGCCGCTGCTGGCAGCCGAAACCGGCATCGACGTTGTCTACGACATGCGCGCCAACGACATGGTCCATGGCGGGCAGGGCGCCCCGCTGGTCCCGGTCTATCACCAGGCACTCGCTCATCAGATTCCGGCAGCGGACTGGCCGGTCTGCTTCGTCAATATCGGCGGCATTTCGAACCTGACCTTCCTCGACCGCGACGGCACGATCATCGGCTTCGACAGCGGGCCGGGCAATACACTGATCGACCAATGGGTCGAGGCCCATGCCGGCATTCCCTATGACGATGGCGGTCGCATCGCCTCTGAAGGTTCGGTCATCATGCCGCTCGCCAAGCACTATCTCGACAATCCCTTCTTCACAGCGCAGACACGCCGCTCGCTCGACCGCAACGATTTCCGTCCACCTGATGGACATGAGGCCGAGCTGTCGGACGGCGCCCGTACGCTTGCCTTCGTCTCCGCAGCCGCGATCCTCAAATCCGCAGGCCACCTGCCGACTCCGCCGAAAACCTATGTGATCTGCGGCGGTGGCCGCCTGAACCGGACGGTCATGGCGGATCTGGTGCGCCTCGCCGGCGAACGGGGAGCAAAGGTGGTGACCGCCGAGCAGGCGGGCTTTGATGGCGATGCCATGGAGGCGGAAGCCTGGGCCTATCTGGCAATTCGGTCGACACGGGGGCTGCCGCTGACATTTCCGGGCACGACGGGTGTCCGGGAGCCGGTCAGCGGTGGAGTGCTGGCGCCATCCGTGATTCTGCGGACGCCGCGCCTTGTGCTGACAAGGTGGTTGGATGGTGACGAAGAGCGTCTTGTCGAATTGCATGGTACGCCGGAGACCGGCGCCTATGTCGGGCACGGCAAGCCCTGGGATCGGCAATACGCACGAGAGCGACTGGCTGGGTGGCGGACAGGCTTTCACCGTCATGGCTGCTCCACCTTGAAGCTGATGACGGCGAGTGGTTCGCAATTCGTCGGGCGTGCCGGTATCAGCTGGTATGAGGACGCGCAGGTCCATCAACTTGCCTATTCGATCGAACGGTCGAAATGGAGGATGGGATATGCCGGCGAGATCGCCAGTGCTCTGGTGGGATGGTTCTTCGATGCCGAGATCGGACAACGGCTGGAGGCCATGGCGCATGTCGACAACGCAGCCTCGTTGCATATCCTCAAAAAGACAGGCTTCCGGGAAATCGACATCCGCTCCGTGCGAGGGGAACCCTGCCGCTTTTTTGAGATGACCCGTGCCGGTTATGCGGACTTCGCAAAGGCGAGCCCATCGCGCAATCCCACTTCATAGGCATGCCGGATGCCGGGGGCGTCGCCGACGGAGAACTTGCCGACCGGGATGTCTTCGCTTGGTCCGACCACGACGCGATTGGGGGCGGAGGGCGGTTTCCGGCCAAATCGGGTGGACAGAAGCAGTGTTTTCCACCCCTTGTTCTCAACTTCCGTGAGCTTCATCAGCGGCGGATTGTCGACGAGGCCGCCGTCGAGATAGGCGCGTCCCCTGACACGACCGACCGGCATGAAGGGCGGTACGGAGGACGTCGCCATCAGCGCATCGACGAGTTCACCGGGATAATCGACGTTATGCGTGGAGATCCAGGTCGGGCGCAGTTTCATCCGCAGCCCCGCGTTGGAATGGGTGCCATCCGTCAGAAGCTTCTCGATCTGATAGGCGCCAATCGAGCCTAGCGCCCCAAGCGCACCGGGCATCCAGTCCGGCAGGCCGGAGAGCTGGATCAACATCGGCGGTGCCGCCTTGAGCGTGGCGAGTTCTTGTTCGCCGAACGCGTCTGCGAGCAGTTGCCGGAAGAGCCGGCCGACCACGAGCGGCGATTCCCGCCGCCGGAGCGCCCGCCAGTCCACACCGCGATGGCCCTGTTCGGCAAAGGCGAACGCGGAAGCCCTGACACGGTCGCCGACGCCGGCAAGATGCATCGCGCCGTGATAGGCGCTGGCCGAAACGGCGACATAGAAACGCGGCTTGAGCGGCTGATGCTCGCTGAAGGCTTTCAGGAAGCCGCTTTGCCAGTAGCAGCGGTTACCGCCACCTGCGAGGCCGACGGCGTCAAATGTCATCTGGGAGGTCATGGTTGGAAGCACTCCATGAACGCGGCACCGTCTGGTTTGTTGGACTCCTGTCGAACGTCCACTGACCCTTGATAGCCAGATGGCGCGGATTGATCCGCGCCATCTGGTTCTGCCTTTTGACCTTACCGGATCCGCTTGGCGGCGGGTTCCGGGACCAGTTCGCCCTCAAGGCGGCGGTCGAGATAGTCTTCGCATTCGGCCATCAGCGTTTCCACCTGGCCGTTGAAGAAGTGGTTGGCGCCCGGCACCGTCTTGTGGGTGATCAAAATACCCTTCTGCGTCTTCAGCTTGTCGACGAGGCCGATGACGTCCTTTTCAGGCGCCACCTTGTCGCTGTCGCCGTTGATGATCAGGCCGGATGACGGGCAGGGGGCAAGGAAGGAGAAGTCGTAGATGTTCGGCTGCGGCGCGATCGACATGAAGCCTTCGATCTCGGGGCGACGCATCAGAAGCTGCATGCCGATCCACGAGCCGAAGGAGTAGCCGGCAACCCAGCAGCTCTTCGAATCCGGATGCAGGCTCTGCACCCAGTCGAGGGCAGATGCTGCATCCGACAACTCGCCGGCGCCATGGTCGAACTCGCCCTGGCTGCGGCCGATGCCGCGGAAGTTGAAGCGAAGCGTGGTGAAGCCGCGCTTCTGGAACATGTAGAACAGCTGGTAGACGATCTGGTTGTTCATCGTCCCGCCGAATTGCGGATGCGGATGAAGGATGATCGCGATCGGTGCGCTCTTTTCCTTGGAGGGTTGATAACGGCCTTCGAGACGACCCGCGGGGCCGTTGAAAATCACTTCGGGCATTAGGTTCCGGTCCCTGACATTTTTGCGGTTCGTCAACACCAAATTAGAAAGCTGACTTGACGAAGTCAGTCAGCTTTTCTAGAACGAAGTTTAGAACCGTTCGAAACTGGATGGCGTCGCATCCGGGGTGATGGTGTCATAAGGCAAGCCCGGCGGAAATTTCAAGGAAAATGCACCGCCTGATGCATGGGAGACCGAACTGAGGATGGCCGTTGAGCGCATCTATCTCGACTGGAATGCCACCGCGCCCCTGATGGCTGCGGCGCGCGATGCCATGTTTGATGCGCTCGCCATACCCGGCAACCCCTCTTCGGTGCATGCCGAAGGGCGTCAGGCGCGGGCCGTTATCGAGAAGGCGCGTCGCGCCGTGGCGGCTCTGGTTGGGGCCGAGCCGGCGCATGTGACCTTTACCGCAAGCGCGACCGAAGCCGCCAACCAGGTGCTGTCGCCGGTCTACCGCATGGGCAAATCGCGTGTCAACTTTGGACGTCTCTATGTCTCGGCAATCGAGCATCCGGCCGTGCGGGCCGGCGGGCGATTCCCCAAGGAGCTTGTGACGGAACTTGCGGTGACGCCTGCGGGGCTGATCGATCTTGATGCGCTCGCAAGCACGCTGGCAGGCCATGACGCGTCCGACGGGCTGCCGCTGGTCGCCGTGATGCTGGTCAACAATGAAACGGGGATCATCCAGCCAATCCGCGAGGTCTCCGCCATCGTAAAGAAGTTTGGCGGATTGCTGGTGGTTGATGCCGTGCAGGCGGCAGGCCGCATTCCGCTGTCGATCTCCGAGCTCGGCGCCGACTTCCTGATCCTGTCGGCCCATAAGCTCGGCGGTCCGAAGGGCGTGGGGGCGCTGGTGTCGCGGGGCGAGGCATTCATGCCGGAGCCGCTGGTGCGCGGTGGCGGCCAGGAAAAGGGGCATCGGGCTGGTACCGAAAACCTTGCGGCGATCGCGGGCTTTGGTGCGGCGGCAGAGCGGATGTCGGCGGATCTGGTGAACCGGAATGCCGGGATTACAGCACTGCGTGACCGGGCGGAAGCCGGGATTGTCTCTGCTGCGCCGGAGACCGTGATCTATGGTCGCAGCGAGGCGCGGGTCGGCAATACGAGTTTCTTTCATCTGCCGGGCCTGAAGGCAGAAACCGGTCAGATCGCCTTCGATCTGGAAGGCATCGCACTATCGGCCGGTGCCGCCTGCTCGTCCGGCAAGGTCGGCGCGAGCCATGTGCTGACCGCCATGGGCGAGGATGCCGCGACCGGGGCGCTGCGCCTGTCGATCGGCTCTGATACCACGGAGAGCGACATCGATCGCTTTCTGGGCGCCTTTGTGAAGATTGCTGCCCGCCGCAAACCGGCGGGGCAGGCTGCCTGAGGCGGCGAAAAACCGGGCCGCACGTCGTTTTTCCCTTGCCAAGAGGGGTGAAATGATGGCCCGGGGACCTTAAGTATGGCGGGTCACCGCCCAACGTTAACAAGCTGCCGGAATTTGGCCCGGCAAGATTGGAGAACGACCATGGCTGCTGTGCAGGAAACGATCGATCAGGTTCGCCTCATCGATGTGGATCAGTACAAGTATGGTTTTGAAACTACCATCGAAGTCGACAAGGCCCCGAAGGGCCTGTCGGAAGACATTGTCCGCTTCATTTCGGCCAAGAAGAACGAGCCCGAATGGATGCTCGAATGGCGTCTCGACGCCTATCGTCGCTGGCTGACGATGGTCGAGCCCACCTGGGCGCGCGTCGACTATCCGAAGATCGACTTCAACGATATCTACTATTATGCGGCACCGAAGACGGCTGCCGGTCCGAAGTCGCTGGACGAAGTCGATCCCGAACTGCTGAAGGTCTATGAGAAGCTCGGCATTCCGCTGAAAGAGCAGGAAATGTTGGCCGGCGTTCAGACCTCGAAGATCGCCGTCGACGCGGTCTTCGATTCGGTTTCGGTCGTCACGACCTTCAAGGAAGAGCTGATGAAGGCCGGCGTGATCTTCATGTCGATCTCGGAAGCGATCCGCGAATATCCTGACCTGGTGAAGAAGTATCTCGGCTCGGTCGTACCGGTTACCGACAACTACTATGCGACGCTGAACTGCGCCGTCTTCACCGACGGCTCCTTCGTTTATATCCCCAAGGGCGTTCGCTGCCCGATGGAATTGTCGACCTATTTCCGCATCAACGAGAAGAACACCGGCCAGTTCGAGCGCACGTTGATCGTGGCCGAGGAAGGCGCCTACGTCTCCTATCTCGAAGGCTGCACGGCACCCCAGCGCGACGAAAACCAGCTTCACGCTGCCGTCGTCGAACTCGTGGCGCTCGATGATGCCGAGATCAAGTATTCGACGGTCCAGAACTGGTATCCGGGCGACAAGGACGGCAAGGGCGGCATCTACAACTTCGTCACCAAGCGTGGCGATTGCCGTGGTGCGCGCTCGAAGATCTCCTGGACCCAGGTCGAAACAGGTTCGGCCATCACCTGGAAATACCCGTCCTGCATCCTGCGCGGCGATGACAGCCAGGGCGAGTTCTACTCGATCGCCGTCTCCAACGGCCATCAGCAGGTCGACAGTGGCACCAAGATGATCCATCTCGGCAAGAATACCAAGAGCCGGATCATCTCCAAGGGCATCTCGGCCGGCGTGTCGCAGAACACCTATCGCGGCCAGGTCTCGATGCACCGCAAGGCGGAAAACGCCCGCAACTTCACCAATTGCGATTCGCTCCTGATCGGCGACACCTGCGGCGCGCATACCGTGCCTTACATCGAGGTGAAGAACTCGACGGCCAAGGTGGAGCACGAGGCGACCACCTCGAAGATCTCCGAGGACCAGAAGTTCTACGCCATGCAGCGCGGCATCCCGGAAGAAGAGGCAATTGCCCTGATCGTGAACGGCTTCGTCCGCGACGTCATCCAGCAGCTGCCGATGGAATTCGCGGTTGAGGCGCAGAAGCTGATCAACATCTCGCTTGAGGGATCGGTCGGTTAACCTTGCAGGATTGTGTGAATGGAAACGGACAGGGGCAAGCAGAAGCCGTGGAACTACTTAAGAGACAGGGTGGAGCGGCTTTACGACCATGCCGGGTATCTCTTTCTCATTGTCGGTGTCTTGTTCGTTTTGTTCGTGACCTTCTACTCGGATGACTGGTTGCAAACGCTCTGGAGAGGTGTGGTCATAATCATGACGCGTGGTCGAAGTGACCCGGCGGCCTGAAATGGGAACGTGTCGATGTCTAATGCTCTAGCGTTCAGGCCGAGTTGGCCAGAGCTCAAGGGTCTACAAACATCTCTCTCAAGGGAAGGGTGGGGTGATGAACGAGAAAGTCGAGAATCTAATTCTGGAGCACCTGCGCATCCTGCGCACCGATATCGCTTCGTTGAAGGAAGAGATGGTGGGCATGCGTTCCGAAATGCGGGCCGTGAAGCAGTATATGGCCGGGTTCATGACCGACGAGACGAGACAGGATGGCGAGATAGCGGAATTGAAGCTGCGTCTCGACCGGATCGAAAAGCGGCTCGAGTTGAACGAGGGATAACGAGCCCAGAGGCTCGCAAGTCCTCGGGACGAGCCCGAGGATGACGGATTGAAGAACAGGCGCCACGCGGCGCAACATGAAACGACAGGCGGCCCTTGAACCGCCCGATGGACAGGAACACAGACATGCTTGAAATCAGAAACCTCCATGCCCGCATCGCCGAAGACGGCACCGAAATCATCAAGGGCCTGAACCTGACCGTGAAGGCCGGGGAAGTGGCCGCCATTATGGGCCCGAACGGCTCCGGCAAGTCGACGCTGTCCTACATCCTGTCGGGTCGCGAAGACTACGAAGTCACCGAAGGCGACATTCTCTACAACGGCGAGAGCATTCTGGAACTCGACCCGGCCGAGCGCGCTGCCAAGGGCATCTTCCTCGCCTTCCAGTACCCGGTCGAAATCCCCGGTGTCGCCACCATGCAGTTCCTGAAGGTTGCGATGAACTCGCAGCGCAAGGCACGCGGCGAAGCCGAACTGACGACGCCGGACTTTATCCGCCGCGTCAAGGAAGCCTCGGCTGAACTGAAGATCAACCCTGACATGCTGAAGCGTCCGCTGAACGTCGGCTTCTCCGGCGGTGAGAAGAAGCGTGCCGAGATCCTGCAGATGGCGCTGCTTGAGCCGAAGCTCTGCATTCTCGACGAAACCGATTCTGGCCTCGACATCGATGCGCTGAAGATCGTCGCTGACGGCGTGAACGCCCTCAAGCGTCCGGACCGCGCGACCGTCGTCATCACCCACTACCAGCGCCTGCTCGACTACATCGTGCCGGATAGCGTGCACGTCCTCTACAAGGGCCAGATCATCAAGTCGGGTGACAAGAGCCTGGCGCTGGAACTCGAAGCCAACGGCTACGCCGACATCACCGGTCAGGCTGCCTAAGGGCTCTCAAGTTTTAAAGGAGTTGCAACGATGACATTGCAAGCGGCCAACCGGCTCACCGTAGCCGAGACCCAGCTCATCGACGCCTATACCAACCAGATCGGCAGCCTTCCGGGCGATGGCGCCGTGCTTCTGAAGCGCGACGGCCTGTTCGACGCCCTGAAGCGCCAGGGTTTGCCGACGCGCCGCGTCGAAACCTTTCACTACACGGACCTTAAGGCCCTTCTGCGCGCGCTTCCGGCCGAAGAGCCGCAGGCGGTTGCCAAGGCAATCAATCCGCTGGTGGCGGGCGCCCATGTGCTGAACGTCCTGCAAGGTGTTGCACAGAGGCCAGCGGCGCTGCCGGACGGAGTGAGCATTTCGCTCTATCGCGACGCGCTTTCCGACGGTGCGGCAGCAGAGGGCCTGACCGCCTTCAACGCCGACGACACGATCGGCCGCCTCAACGGCGCCTTTGTGCGTGACGGCTTCACGCTCGACGTGGCCGACGAGGCCGAGATCGAAGCGCCGATCGAGCTGCAGTCGGTGCATGCCGCCGGCCAGCTGCATCTGCGTTTTCCGGCCAGCTTCGGCAAGGGTTCCAAGGCCACCGTCATCGAGCGCCATGTCGGCCAGAGCGGCTCGGCAGCACTTGCCTCCGTCGTTGCCGACGTGAAGCTGGGCGAAGGTGCCGAGATCACCTGGATCATCCTCCAGGGCGAAGGCGATGCCGACACCCATCTCGGCCAGATCCGTGCCGAGCTTGGCACGGATGCCAAGTTCCGCCTGTTCGTCATCAATGCTGGCGGCAAGCTGGTGCGTCAGGAAGTGCATGTGAAGACGGCTGGCGAAGGCTCCGACTTCACGCTACGCGCCGTCAACCTGCTCGGCGGTGACAGCCATACCGACGTCACCATGACGCTAGGCCACGACGTGCCGAACACCACTTCAACGGAAGTGATCCGCAATGTCGTCTTCGATCGCGCCAAGGGCGTGTTCCAGGGCATGATCCGGGTTGCTCCGGATGCCCAGAAGACCGATGCGCGCATGGCCTGCAACACGCTGCTGATGTCTGACGATGCCGAGTTCTCGGTGAAGCCCGAGCTCGAAATCTTCGCCGACGACGTGCAGTGCGCCCATGGCGCGACGGTCGCCGACATTCAGAAGAGCCATCTCTACTACCTGATGTCGCGTGGCATTCCGGAGAAGAAGGCCCGCGCCCTGCTGATCAACGGCTTCGTCGCCGAAATCGTCGAGGAGCTCGAAAACGAGCCGCTCGTCGAGGCCCTGGAAGAGATCATCACCGACTGGCTGGAGCATCATGGCTGACACGATCGCGGCACGGGCAGGTTACGACGTTGAAGCCGTCAGACTGGATTTCCCGATCCTGTCGCGCGAGGTCTATGGCAAACCGCTGGTTTATCTCGATAATGCCGCCTCGGCCCAAAAGCCGCGGCAGGTAATCGACGCGATCAGCCACGCCTATTCCCACGAATATGCCAATGTGCATCGTGGCCTGCATTTCCTCTCCAATGCCGCGACGGATGCCTATGAAGCGGCGCGCGAAAAGGTGCGTCGCTTCCTGAATGCGCCTTCGATCGACGAGGTGGTCTTCACCAAGTCGTCGACCGAGGCGATCAATACGGTCGCCTATGGCTGGGGCATGAAGCATATCGGCGAAGGCGACGAGATCGTGCTCTCGATCATGGAGCACCACTCCAACATCGTGCCTTGGCATTTCCTGCGGGAACGCAAGGGCGCCAAGCTCGTCTGGGCGCCGGTGACCGATGACGGCGCCTTCGACATGGAGGCCTTTGTCGGCTGCCTGACCGAACGTACCAAGCTGATCGCCATCACCCATATGTCGAACGCGCTTGGCACTGTTGTCCCGATCAAGGAAGTCTGCCGCATTGCCCGTGAGCGCGGCATCGCCGTCATGGTCGATGGCAGCCAAGGCGCAGTCCACATGCCCGTCGACGTTCAGGATCTCGGCTGCGACTGGTATGCCGTGACGGGCCACAAGCTCTACGGTCCCTCGGGCATCGGCGTGCTCTGGGGCAAAATGGACCGCCTGCGCGACATGGACCCCTTCATGGGTGGCGGTGAGATGATCATCGAGGTAGCCGAAGACCGCGTGACCTATAATGAGCCGCCGCATCGCTTCGAGGCGGGCACGCCGCCCATCGTCCAGGCGATCGGTCTGGGCTACGCGCTGGACTATATGGAAAGCCTTGGTCGCCCGGCGATTGCAGCGCATGAAGAAAGCCTGCGCGCCTATGCGCATGAGCGTCTGTCGGCGATCAATTCGCTGCACATCATCGGCAATGCACCGGGCAAGGGAGCGATCTTCTCGTTCGAGCTGGCCGGCATCCATGCCCATGACGTTTCCACCATGATCGACCGTCGCGGCGTTGCCGTTCGTGCCGGGACCCATTGCGCCCAGCCGCTGCTCGCCCGTTTCGGCGTGACCTCCACTTGCCGGGCGTCCTTCGGTCTCTATAACACAAGGGAAGAAGTCGATGCGCTGGCGGACGCGCTGGATTACGCCCGCAGCTTCTTCGCGTGAGGAATGAACATCATGAGTGACACCGAAACCAAGCCCGATGTCCGCGACGGCATCATCCACACCGCAATCCCGGCGGACGAAGTCGCCCGCCTGTCGGACGATATCATCGCCGCGCTGAAGACGGTCTACGATCCGGAAATTCCCTCCGACATCTTCGAACTCGGCCTGATCTACAAGATCGACATCGAGGACGACCGCACGGTCAAGATCGTCATGACGCTGACGGCGCCCGGTTGCCCGGTCGCTGGCGAAATGCCGGGCTGGGTCGAAAATGCCGTCGGCTCGGTCGAAGGCGTCTCGGGCGTCGAGGTCGAGATGAGCTTCGATCCGCCATGGACGCCGGACCGCATGTCCGAAGAGGCGCAGGTCGCCGTCGGCTGGTACTGAGAGAATTAGGCATTTATCGAAACGGCCCGCCTCGCGCGGGCCGTTTTGCGTTTAGGCAGAGCTGTTCAGACGGTGCGATAGCCCCGGTCGAAATAGACCAGCGCCTGGCCGTCTTCGCGGGTGGTGACGTCGAGCACTTCGCAGAACAGCACGTCATGCGTCTTACCGTCATGCACTTCGGAAATCCGGCATTCGAAGCAGACGAGGGCGTCTGCGAGGCGCGGCGTGCCGGTGTCTGTGGTCTCCCAGGTGGCGGCAGCGAAGCGCTCGTCGACGGGCGTCTTGCCACCAAAGAGACGGCTGACCGGTTCATGCTCGGCGGCGAGCACGTTGACTGAAACAAGGCCATTGGCGCTGACGGCGGGATAGGCTGAACTGCCCTTGTTGAGGCAGACGAGCAGCGTCGGCGGATTGTCCGAGACGCTGGTGACGGCAGTCGCGGCAAAGCCGGCGCGGCCACCAGGGCCATCCGTCGTCACGATGGTGACGGCTGCAGCAAGGCGGGCCATGCCGTTGCGATAGGCCGCACTCTTTTCCGGCGAGACGCTGTCCGGTGCAGAGGCAACGGGGGCGATGGTCTTTGTGGCCAGCATGGGCGTTTCCTTCAAGCGTGTTCGAGGGTCGACAGGAAGTCGATCACCGCGCTGTTGAATGTTTGCGGATAGGTGACGTTGACGGCGTGTCCACCGGCGACAGTCAGGCGCAACGTTGCGTTCGGCATGGACTGTGAAAGTCGCAATGACCGTGAATAGGGGACGAGCAGGTCGTCACGGGTGGCAATGACAAGCGTCGGCGTCTGGATCTCGCCGAGGCGGTCATCAACATCAAAGGCGCGCAGTGCCGCGATGCGGCGCAGGATGTTGTCGCGGCCCTGGAAATGGGCAAGCGCATGCCCCTCTTCCGCCGCCATCTTCTCCGGATTGTCTGCCATGTAGATAGCCGGATAAAGAAACAGCGGCTGTGCCTTGACGAAGGCCTCGACACCGGCGTTCTCCAAAAGCGCGATACGCACGTCGAAGCAACGCCCGGAATGCGGATCGGCTTTGCTCCAGGCATTGATCAGCACGAGGCTCTCGATCAGTTCCGGCCGGCGGAGCGCCAGATCCAGCCCGATCAGGCCGCCCAGCGCATGGCCCATGAAATGGAATTTTTCGAGCTTCAGCGTGTCCACGATTTCGAGCATGTCATCGGCCATGGCGGAAATGCCGCCGTCTTCGGGCACCGTGCCACCGGTCTTGCCGCAGCCGCGATGGTCATAGGTGATGACCCGGAACCGCTCAGACAGGGCAGGGATCTGCGGTGCCCAATAACCGCCGGAGCCTCCGAGGCCCGACGAGAGCAGGATGGTCGGCGCATCGGGAGAGGTGAGGCCGTGGATGTCGTAATGCATGCGTGTTTGCTCTGGCTTTGCCCCTCACCCTGACCCTCTCCCCGCAGGCGGGGAGAGGAGATGGGCACCCTTTGTTCAGGGAAGCCCAGGTGCAGGCGATTGCGGTCTGGTTTCTTCGCCCCGCTCGCGGGGAGAAGGTCCTGGCAGGGGGATGAGGGGCCGTGCTTCCCCTCACTTCTTCCCGATATGCGCGACCGTCGCGATCTCGACCAGCGCGTCCGGTTTCACGAGGCCGCATTGCACGCAATAGCGGGCCGGCTCGTTGCTGGGGAAGTATTCGGCATAGACCTTGTTTACCGCCTTGTAGTTTGCCCAGTCGGTGACGAAGATGTGGTTCATCGTGACGTCCTGCATGGTGCCGCCGGCGGTCTCGATGACGGATTTGATGGTTTCGAGCACATGGCGTGTCTGAGCCTCCGCATCGCCGACATGCACGACGTCATTGTTCTTGTCGAAGGGAAGGGTTCCCGAGACATAGAGGATGCCATCGGCAAGGGTGCCGGGCGAATAGGGAGCAAGCGGCTTGGATGTGCCTTCCGGAACGACGATGGTCTTGGGCATTCTCACACTCTCCTGGTTCGATGTGGTAATGTTGGAATGTTGATGATTACTCGGCCGCGTCGGCAGGCGCTGCCTGACCGATCGCACCGCAGAAGTCGTTGACGGTCGCCACCCAGCCGAAGAATTTTTCGACATTGTAGACGGTCGCCTGCTGGATGAAGTCGGGGCCGAGGTGATGGGTTGCGTCCTCGAGCATCACGCCGAAATATTCGAGGTGGAAAGCATCGCGCAGCGAGCTTTCGACGCAGACATTGGTGGCAATGCCGACGAAGACGAGGTTGCGGATGCCGCGGGCGCGCAGCACGCTGTCCATGTTGGTGTTGAAGAAGCCGGAATAGCGGCTCTTCGGCACCAGAATGTCACCGGGCTTCGGCTGAAGCTCGTCGACGATCGCATAGTCCCAGGTGCCCTTGGCGAGCAGCTGGCCCTGAAGTTCCGGTCGCTTGCGCATGGTTTTCAGCGCATTCGACTTGTGCCAGTTGGGCGAGCCGGGGCCGCCAGCCTCGACATAATCAGGATCCCAGCCGTTCTGGAAATAGACGACCAGCACGCCCGCTTCACGCGCCGCATCGAGCGTCTTCTTGATGTTTGATATCGTGCCCTTGGCGCCCGAAATATCGAAGCCGGCGAGATCGACGTAACCGCCTTCGGTCGAATAGGCATTCTGCATGTCGACGACGACAACTGCCGTTTCCGAGGGTTTCAGCGTGATCGGCTCGGGGCGTGCCGGAAGCGTGACGCTCTTCGTCAGTTCCGGGCGTGGCTGATAGCCTGCAACAACGGCCTCGCTCATTCGGCGGCCTCCAGCATCTGGTTCACATGGGCGCGGCTCTTCATCAGCGGCTGCACGAACTTGCCGAACTTCTCGACGCCTTCGAGGAAGTCATCGAAGGTCAGCATCACGCCGCCGGTGCCGGGCACTTCGCTCATCTCGTCGAGCATGGCGGCGACTTCCGCATAGGAGCCGATCAGCGTGCCCATGTTGATGTTAACGGCGGATACCGGGTTCGCCATGTGCCGCACATTGGTATCGGAGCCGGATTTCGTATCAACGGCACTCTGCAGGCCAAGCCACTTGATGGCTTCCTCGTCGGCGCCCGCCTTGTAGTGCTCCCACTTGGCAAAGGCTTCTTCCGTTGTCTCTTCGGCGATCACCATGGTCAGCACGAAGGAGCGCACGTCGCGGCCGGTCTTCTCGGTGGCGGCCAGCAGGCGCTCATTGGTCGGCGCAAAGGCCTTGGGCGTGTTGACGCCGACGCCGAAGCAGAAGCTGTAGTCGGCGAACTTTGCGGAAAAATCCATGCCGGCATTGGAGGAGCCTGCGCAGATCAGCTTCACATCACCTTCCGGGATCGGCTTCATCCGGCAATCATCCATCTGGAAATGTTTGCCCTTGAGATCGGACTGGCCTGTCGTCAGCAGATCCTTCAGGACCGTCGTGTATTCGCTGAGATATTCGTACCGGTCGGAGAAATAGTCGTCGCCGGGCCACAGGCCCATCTGGCTGTATTCCGGCCGCTGCCAGCCGGTGATCAGGTTGACGCCGAAACGGCCGTTCGAGATCGAATCGATCGTGGTGGCCATGCGCGCGATGATCGCCGGCGGCATGATCAGCGTTGCGGCCGTACCGAACAGCTTGATCTTCGAGGTGACGGCAGCAAGACCCGCCATCAGCGTGAAGCTCTCGAGATTGTAGTCCCAGAACTCCGTCTTGCCGCCGAAACCACGCAGCTTGATCATCGAGAGTGCGAAGTCGAAGCCGTAGGATTCGGCCTTCAACGTGATCGCCTTGTTGAGTTCAAAAGTCGGCTTGTACTGCGGAGCATTCTCCGACAGGAGCCAGCCATTGTTGCCGATCGGGATGAAGACGCCGATTTCCATATTTGTTCTCCGCTTCTGGAGGCGCGCTAAGCACCGTTTTCGTTTCGCGGCTTAGAAAGCAAACAGTGTGCCAGTCTAAATAAATAAATAAATACATAGTGATAGGGGGTGGGGCGGAAAATAATTTACCGAATGGTCAAAAATTCGTCGGAAATCGGCACCTTTTGCCCGTGTTTAAATCGGCAACCAAGGCGCGCTGCGTCATTTTTGATCGCGATCAAGGGAGGCTCGGCCGCAGTTGGCCACCCAACCTCCTGATAAAAGGCAAGTTTTAGAATGTTCCGGTATTGCCCATGGATTGATCATCGTCAGTTGACGCGATTGGAACCGGTCGATCTCGGGCACCGCCGGCAATGCCCAAGCTATTGAACGTGGGAGGCGTGTCCCTTACATTGCATCTCAGAAGCGCCGGACCTTGAACCCGGTTGTTGTGGAGACTGTGCCGATGGGCTTTCAAGTGATGACGCTGAGCGATGCGGCTGCCGCACGCGTCAAGGCGATCGTGGGAAACTCGGGTCCAGATGCCAAAGGCGTCCGGGTCGGGATCAAGAAGGGCGGCTGCGCCGGGATGGAATACACCATCGATCTGGTGACTGATCCCAATCCGAAGGATGACCGCATCGAGAAGGACGGCGCGACCGTCTGGATAGATCCTGCAGCAGTCCTCTACCTCCTCGGCACCGAAATGGGCTTCGAAACGACGACGCTTCGCTCCGGCTTCACCTTCCACAACCCGAACCAGACTTCGGCCTGCGGCTGCGGCGAATCGGTGGAACTTAAGGCTGCGGATTTGACCGAACTTGCGCGGCAGCGCCAGGCGACCCCTGCCTGAAGGGCTAAGCCGCCCTCCATGTGAAAACATCATCTTCGAATGAAGTCTGCGAACCATAACGGCGATGGTTTGTGTGTTTTTTGCTGAAATTCAAAAAAATATCTTGCGAAAGTCGCCGTCAGGTCCATAAACTGCAGTTATGGATACCAGTGACCGCAAAATTATCGACTTGCTGGCGGAAGACGCCCGCCGGTCGCTCGCCAGCATCGGGGATGTCGTAGGGCTTTCTCCCTCTGCCGTCAATGAACGCATCCGGCGGCTTGTCGCCGCCGGCGCCATTCGCCGTTTCACTCTGGAAGTCGATCCGGTGGCGATTGGCCTGCCGATCACCGCCTTCATGCTGGTGACCTTGCCACAGGATACGGAGCAGGCGGCATTTCGCGACTATGCTGAGGCTCACCCTTCCGTGCTGGAGTGTCATCACGTTACGGGAGGCTGGTCTTACATGCTCAAGATCCGCACCGCCGACCTCACCGGCATCGAGACGTTTCTGGCAGATCTCAAGGGCGAACGCCTGATCGCACGCAGTGAAACGATGATCGCGCTATCGACGGCCAGCGAGCGAAGCTACGTCATCGGCGGAGAGTGACGTGGACGCGCTGCTCTTCGGCAAGGGATTGGTGCTCGGCGTGGCCATTGCCGCGCCACTCGGGCCGATCGGCGCTCTTTGCATCAACCGGACGCTGGAGCGCGGTTTTTGGGCCGGCGTGGCTGGAGGTCTCGGCACGGCATTGGCTGATGGCGTCTATGCCATGTTTGCGGCCGCAGGCTTCACGGCTGTCGGATCCCTCCTCGGATGGATCGAACTGCCCTTACAACTGATGGGCGGTCTCTTTCTGATCTATCTCGGCATCAACGGGTTGAAACCACGCCCGCCCGCCTCCGCGGCCTCGGTCGCGGCACGCGGTCTGATCGCCACGACGGTCGCAACGTTCCTCCTGACGATTGCCAACCCGGCGACGATTCTCTCTTTCGCGGCGATCTTTGCTGGGTTGGGGCTGGCTGCAGGGCAGGGTGGTGCCAGTGCCGCCCTCCTCGTGGCGGGCGTATTCCTCGGCTCACTGGGCTGGTGGTTCTTTCTGAGCGGTGTCGTGGCCCTGATGCGCGACAGATTGCCGGCGCGTTTCACGGCTTTCGTCGGGTTGGTTTCGGCAGGCATCCTGATTGCCTTCGGGCTTGGCGCACTGCTGCTCGCCCTGCTCGCATTCCTGCGTGGTTGACGCGCAGAGGCTGCGTCAGGAATGTCCATCTTTGTGACGGCGGCGGGAAATGTAACAAATCCCTTGGAAATCTAATGTTTACCCCGCCGGACGGGTGTCGCCTATGTTAGACATGAGAACCGCGAAGGCGGGTGTTTGTCTCGGGGGTGACAATGTCAGATAGGCGAGCCACGGCCAATGCGATGTTCGATTTCATCACCGAGTCGTCGCATGCGCGAGACAATGACGAGGTTCTCGCGAGTCTGAGCAAGGCCGCCAAGGTCTTCGGCATGGACTGTTACGCCATTTCCGGCATTCCGTTGCCGAACGAGCGCATAGACCCCTATTTCATGCTGAACGCCTGGCCCGAGGGCTGGTTCGAGCGCTATGTGCGCGAAAACTACGTCCATGTCGACCCGGTGATACATCGCACGAAGATGTCGGACGAAGCCTTTGTCTGGTCGGAGGCTCTGTCCGGCAAGCCTTTGAGCCGTGCGGCGAAGCGGGTCATGAACGAAGCAACCGAGTTCGGCATGATGGACGGCTACAGCGTTCCGTTGCATTCCGTCGGTGGCTTCCAGGCAATCGTCACCTTCGGTGCCCGCAAGGTTGACCTGTCGGATGAGCAGCGCGGGGCGCTGCACATCATTTCAATCTATGCGCACAACCGGTTGCGCACCTTCCTGGCCGAGGCAACCGACAGGAGGGCCGCGGCTGCCGTCAAGGTCAGTCCGCGCGAACGAGAGGTGATTCTCTGGTGCTCTGCCGGCAAGACCAATTGGGAGATCGGCCAAATTCTTGGGATTTCGGAGAAAACTGTCCAGCACGAGATTGCCTCCGCCAGCCGCAAATTGAACTCCGTGAACCGTGCACAACTGATTGCCGAATCGATTAGGCTAGGAATAATCAGATAAATAGGCTGAACGGCCTATATTGAAATTCGCGCGCATGTCGCACTGTCACCTAAGGTTTTTTGGGGGTAGACATGCTGGCGACAATCCTGGGCGCGGATGCGCACGACCATGCGTTGATCATGGAACAGGTGTGGCGCTTCCGTCATCACCAGTTTGTCGAACGACTCGGATGGGAGGCGTGCCGACGTAGCGACGATCGCGAGATCGATCAGTTCGATGGTGACGAGGCGATACATCTGCCTTTGATCGTCGACGGAGCGGTCGTCGGCTATAGCCGCCTTCTGCCGACCACGCGTCCGCATCTCTTGTCGGATGTCTATCCGCATCTCATGGATGGGGCCGACTGGCCGCGTGGCGCGAAAATTTTCGAGTGGACCCGCTGCATTTCTGAGGTGTCGGAACGCAGGATTTCCTCTGTTCCGATCTCCAACATCCTGATGACGGGTGTGATGGAGTATTGCCTCGTCGCCGGGATCGAGACGCTTGTTGTCGAGACCCATCCGAAGCTGGTGAACCTTCTCGTCAGCACAGGCTGGGAGGTGATGCCACTGGCGGCGCCGAGCGTGCTGGACGGTTCACTCATCGTGCCGATCACAGCCCGGCCCTCGCGGGCGGGCCTTCTCAGACATCATGAGCTCTACGGCATCAACGGTAGCGTGCTCGATCTCGAACGGGCACCGGGCAATCCGTTTGGACCGGCACCATTGGTCCGGCTTCCTTTTGCCGATGAGCTACATGGCTCAGTCAACTATGCCAGAATTGCAGGAGAATGACATGACGGATGGCCAATTCCCATCCTCCGACATCTATGTGCGCTCGATCGTGCAGGAGCAGGTCAGTAGCCTGCGGGAGATCATCAAGGGAGTCTCGCAGAAGGCGCCGTTGAGCGACGAAACATTGTTTCTCGACCACTTGCTCCAGATGGTCTCGCTTGCGGCCGCCGCCCAGGGGGCGGAGCCCACACGGCGGGCCAGCAATCGCTAGCATCGATTGTCAGAAACCGACGACTTTCGCTTGATTGTGCGTTTCGAGCTCGCACAGCTGAAGCTCGTCGCGGAGAGCCTCGATGGCGCCCAGCAGATAGTCTCTGATCTGCGGCGCATTCTCCGGTTGGCTATCTAGCCGCGCCACCGCGTCATCGATCTGGAGCAGACAGTCTTCGACATAGTCATTGCCCTTGATGCCATAGATGGCCTTGTCGATGAGCTCGTCCACCGTGGCCTTCATACAGGAAGTCTGGTCCATGGCCATGGACGAGACCTTGATACGCAACTGATTGAGTGCTTCGTTGTGCATGAGACCCCCGGATGCAACCACTTGCAACCGAAACATGTAGCCAGAGCCTTTGAGGCGATGCAACCGAAGAATGCGATGATTTCGCGTACGCGCCGATATTCCGCCGGATACAAGGCGATTTTTTACTGAAAATCGGAGTTTTGCGGCGCGCAGTGTGACCCGCTGGAGGTCGCCGGTCACGGGGGGCATGTGGCATCAGGGCCGCAGGAGGGATGCCAGCTGCGAATCAATCCCTGACGATCGTCTTGAGCACGTCCCACAGTTCGGCACCGGTTTCCCAGGCTGCGGCGTTCGCCTTGAAGCCGATTTCACCTTGGATAAGGGAGAGCATCTCGGCTGCAAGGTCCACATTCGAACCGTCACCGAGGCCCGCGTCCCCGGACGGGCGGACCGTGGCCGATACGCCGCCGGATGGAGCACTGGTGAATGTGGTTTCCCGTCGATCATAGGAAGGCGTCATCGCGTTCGCGATGTTGCTGGCGGTCGCGGCCACGCGTGTCTGCTGCGCCTGCATGCCGGAAAGCGCGATGCCTGTAATGGCCGCAATGCTCATGGTCGTCTCCCAAACGCTCGAGGCCTGACATTAGCGATCGAAGATTAGCGGGAGGTGAAAGCCGAGGGTAGACGAATTCCTCGGCAAGTCCGGTCGCCTGTGCCAAATTGAAACGGATTGGTGGTCGGTTGAAAGCAGAAACGCCGTCCTCTCGGACGGCGTTCCAGCGGGCAGACAACGCGAAGGCTTATTCCGCAGCTTCCGCGTAGGCTTCCATCGGCGGGCAAGTGCACACCAGGTTGCGGTCACCATAGACATTGTCGACACGGTTGACCGAGGACCAGTACTTGTCGACCCTGAACGCGCCCGGCGGGTAGCAGGCCTGTTCGCGGCTATAGGGACGATCCCACTGGCCGACCAGGTCTTCCACCGTATGCGGGGCGTTCTTCAGCGGGTTGTTGGCCTTGTCCATCCGGCCTTCCTCGATGGCGCGGGCTTCCTCGCGGATTGCCAGCATCGCTTCGCAGAAGCGATCGATTTCGGCCTTGGTCTCCGATTCCGTCGGCTCGATCATCAGCGTGCCGGCCACCGGCCAGCTCATCGTCGGCGCATGGAAGCCGCAGTCGATCAGGCGCTTGGCCACATCGTCGACGGTCACGCCGGCAGACGCCTGCAGCAGACGGGTATCGATGATGCATTCATGCGCCACGCGACCTGCGGCAGACGTATAGAGCACGTCATAGGCGCCCTTGAGCCGTGCCGCGATATAGTTGGCGTTCAGGATCGCGACCTTGGTGGCCTGGGTCAGACCTTCGCCACCCATCATCAGGCAGTAGGACCAGCTGATCGGCAGGATCGACGGCGACCCGTAGGGACCGGCCGAAACCGCACCCGGACGACCGTCGGTCACGACATGGCCCGGCAGGTAAGGTGCCAGATGCGCCTTGACGCCGATCGGCCCCATGCCCGGACCGCCACCGCCATGCGGGATGCAGAAGGTCTTGTGCAGGTTGAGGTGGGAGACGTCGGATCCGATGTCGCCGGGACGCGAAACGCCGACCATGGCGTTCATGTTGGCCCCGTCGAGATAGACCTGACCACCGAATTGGTGGGTGATCTCGCAGATCTCGCGCACCGTCTCTTCGAACACGCCATGCGTGGAAGGATAGGTGATCATGCAGCAGGAGAGGTTGTCTGCATGCTGTTCCGCTTTGGCGCGGAAGTCGTCGAGATCGACGTCGCCATTGTCCTTCGACTTCACCGGCACCACCGTCATGCCGACCATCTGGGCAGACGCCGGGTTGGTGCCATGTGCCGAGGTTGGGATCAGGCAGACGGTGCGATGCGTATCCCCCCGCGACAGGTGATAGGCGCGGATCGTGAGCAATCCGGCATATTCCCCTTGCGCGCCGGAATTCGGCTGCATCGAGATCGCGTCATAGCCGGTGACGGCGCAGAGCTTTTCCGAGAGATCGTCGATCATCTCCTTGTAGCCAAGCGCCTGATCGGCCGGCACAAAGGGATGGATGTCGGAGAATTCCGGCCAGGTGATCGGCAGCATTTCCGCCGTGGCGTTGAGCTTCATCGTGCAGGAGCCGAGCGGGATCATCGCCCGGTCGAGCGCGAGGTCGCGGTCCGAGAGCCTGCGGATATAGC
The DNA here is from genome assembly GCA_943372805.1 of Rhizobium sp. Q54. Classification (GTDB taxonomy): domain Bacteria; phylum Pseudomonadota; class Alphaproteobacteria; order Rhizobiales; family Rhizobiaceae; genus Allorhizobium. The sequence goes on along the minus strand of CALSAF010000013.1, from coordinate 1,508 downwards.
GGGTCATCTCGCTTTCCGCGCGGTTCATGTGGAAGATCGGATGCGTCAGGTAATCGCTGGTCCGCAGCAGATCCCTGGGCAGGCGGTAGTCGGCCTCGAAGTCGGCAACCTTGAAATTGCCGCCGAAGGCACGCCAGACGGCTTCCAAAACGGCGGGACGGGTCCGCTCGTCGAGCGCGATGCCGACCTTGGTCTCGCCGACCTTGCGCAGGTTCACGCCTTCGGCAACGGCTGCCCGCATGACGAGGCCCTGCATGTGGCCGACTTCGACGGTGATCGTGTCGAAGAAGCTCTTCGGCTCGATCGTGTAACCGAGCTTTTCCAGACCCTTCGCCAGGATGACCGTCTTCTGATGCACCTGCTGGGCGATCGCCTTGAGGCCCTTGGGGCCATGGAAGACGGCATACATCGAGGCCATGACGGCGAGCAGAACCTGCGCGGTGCAGATGTTCGACGTCGCCTTTTCGCGGCGGATATGCTGTTCGCGGGTCTGCAGCGACAGGCGATAGGCGCGGTTGCCGCGCGCATCGACGGAGACGCCGACCAGACGGCCGGGCATGGAGCGCTTGATCGCATCCTTGACCGCCATATAGGCCGCATGCGGGCCGCCATAACCCATGGGAACGCCGAAGCGCTGGGTCGAACCGATGGCGATATCGGCACCCATTTCGCCGGGCGACTTCAACAGAAGCAGCGCCAAGATGTCGGCAGCGACGGCGGCGAGCGCGCCGGTCTGGTGCAGGCGGGCGATCAGGCCGGAAAAATCGCTGATATGACCATGCGTGCCCGGATACTGGAAGATCGCGCCGAAGACTTCCGTCGGGTCGAGATCGGTGAAGGGGTCGCCGACGGTGACGGTCCAGCCAAGCGGCTCGGCGCGGGTCTGGATGACGGCGATGGTCTGCGGGTGGCAGTCCTTGTCGACGAAGAAGCCGGTGGCCTTGGTCTTGGCGCTGCGCTGGCAGAGCGCCATGGCTTCGGCGGCAGCGGTGGCCTCATCGAGGAGTGAAGCATTGGCCACGTCGAGACCGGTGAGATCCGTCACCATGGTCTGGAAGTTCAGGAGCGCCTCCAGGCGCCCCTGGCTGATTTCCGGCTGGTAGGGTGTATAGGCCGTGTACCAGGCCGGGTTTTCCAGAATGTTGCGCTGGATGACCGGCGGCGTGATGGTGCCGTAATAACCCTGACCGATCAGCGAAGTCAGGACCTTGTTCTTGTTCGCCGTCTCGCGCAACTTGTCGAGCGCCTCGCGCTCGGTCATCGCCGCACCCCAGGTGAGCGGCACCTTCTGGCGGATAGAACCGGGAACGGTATCGTCGATCATCTCGTCCAGCGAGTGATAGCCGATCACCTTCAGCATATCCGTCATTTCGGCGGGCGAGGGGCCGATATGGCGCCTGTTGGCGAAGTCGTAGGGATCGTAATCCGTGAACTGGAATTCGGTCGTCATCAGGCGATCAACTCCTTGTAGGCGGCCTCGTCGAGCAGGGCGTCGGCGTCAGCGGGAT
>CALSAF010000012.1:0-48030 GCA_943372805.1 Rhizobium sp. Q54 | reverse complement strand
CCGCGTTCGAAAGGCCAGACAGGTCGGCCAGCGTCTGCTGCGGCTTTAGCGCCTGGAAGAGCGAGCCGGAATTGTACTGGAAGATGTCGGCCATTTCTCCCGTGGCGAGGCGCGTCTTGACCATGTTGTCGCCCTCCGAACCGCCGGGCCGACTTTCAATGTCGAAGGTGATGTCGGGCCGCTTTTCCGCATAGGCTTTCGTCAGGGCATCGAAAAAGGCCACGGATTCCGGGTTGGTGTCGGCAAGGATGGTCAGCGTCACGTCGGCATGGGCGGCGCCTGCCAGCAAGCTGGCGATTGATGCCGTCAAGATCTTGGCTGCAATCATTCTCATGGTCGTTTCCTCCTCTATGGGCCACTCGATTACTCACCGACCCCCGAGATTCCTCCGGGGATCGAACTCAGATGCGAAAGGCGATCACATGTTTTCCAGCGCCCAAGGCGATGTCTCTCCCTGCAGACACGCTCGCTCCGTCGATGGTGACATCCCTGCGCATTGGGCAGGCCTTGAAATGCGCCTCGACCCCCTCCGGCAGCTCGACCCGATAATTCACCAAATCACCGGTGAGCTCCCACTCGACCTCGATCTTGCCCTGCCTGACCTCGTGCCAGGCCTTCACCGGCGAGAGCTTTGGCAGTATGGCCGGGTCAAGCTCGACGCGTCGGAAACCCGCAGCTTCGGCCAGAGGCTTGATGCCGGCGACATCCTCAAAGAGCCATTGGCAGACGGCGCCATAGGCATAGTGATTGTAGCTGTTCATATCCGGATCGTAGATCGCGCCGTCCTCGGCAATCGCATCCCAACGCTCCCAGATCGATGTCGCACCGCGATCCACCTGGTATAGCCAGCCTGGGACCTTGCGGTTGAGGAAGACCCTTTCCGCCAAGTCGAGCATGTTCAAACGGGTAAGCGCCGGCAACAGGGCAGGGGTCCCAATGAAGCCCGTCCCGATCACGCCGTCCGTCTCCTCAACCACCCGGCGGAAATAGGCCTCTCCAGCCTCATGATGCTCTGCCGGGACCAGATCATGCAGGAAGGCGAGCGCCCAGGATGTCTGGTCATTGTGCGCAATGCGGCCGGAAGGCGAGAAGTATTCGCGGACGAAGGCGTGGCGGATCTCTTTTGCGCGCGCCTCAAGCCGGCTGGCTTGCGCGGCGTCGCCGAGAATTCCGGCGATGCGTGATGAAAGCTCCGTTGAGATGAAGTGATAGAGGGTGGCGGCGCAGTCATCGGCCACCGTCGGGCGGGGCTTGCGGTTGTCGCCCACCGGCTGCAGCCAGTCACCAAAGGTAAAGCCGTGCTCACCCCACACCGCCGGTGGGCGGATGATCGGGCCGTCCGAGATGCTCCAGAGGTAATCCAGCCACCTGAGCATCGCCGGGAAGCACTCGGCCAGTACCTCGCGGTTGCCGTAATGAAGGTAGAGTTGCCAGGGAATGATAACGATGGCATCTCCCCAGCCCGTGGAACCAGCCCAGTCACCCCGCTCATCGATCGGGTGAAGACGGGTCGGGTCGGGCGAGAAATGCGGAACTGCGCCATTTTCCCGCTGATCATGCATGACATCACGCAGGAACTTGATCAGAAACCGTTCGCTGTCGGCCAGCCAGCAGGCCGTGCCCGCAAAAACCTGCGCATCGCCGGTCCATCCCAGCCGCTCGTCGCGCTGCGGGCAATCGGTGGGGATCTCGATGAAGTTCGACCGCTGGGACCAGATCGTGTTCTCGACCAGCTGATTGACGGCTTGAATTCCTGTGGTGATGCCACCGGCTGCGACCGGGACCGAACTGATCGGCACCATCTCGACAGAAAGCCGTTTCACGTCGCCTTCGAGCGTAATGCGTGCATAGCGAAAGCCCATGAAGGAGAAGAGCGGCGCATAGACTTCCTCGCCGTCCCCGGCAAGAACATAGCGCAACTCGGCCCGGGCGCTGCGGTAGTTGCGGTTGTCAAACTCCTCATTGGGCCCCAATATCTCCGCGTGCTCGATCCGCAGTGACGCGCCGGCCGCTCCCTGGGTGCGCAGCCGGATATAGGCGCCGGCATTCTGACCGAAGTCGTAGATCCTGCGCCCTTCCGCGTCCTGCCATTCGGCAACTGGCGCGCGCGGCTCGAGTTCCTTGACCGGATCGACTTCATGAGGGACCAGCAGGACCTTGTCGAACGCGATGACGTCAACGGCACTGTCGGCGCATGGCGTGATGCGCGCGTCATAGTCCTCGCCATAATAGATGCCATTGCGCGACACCGGGGTGAAACCGCTTCTCCAGCTTCCATCCGTAACCAGGAGAGGCAGGCCGTCGACCTCAAGCGCGGCGATCGCGCCAATGCGCTCTCCCCAGCAATTGTAGATTGGATTGGAGGCCCACAGAATCTGGCTGCGATACCACCCGTCGCCGAGCCAAATCTCCAGTCGATTGTCCCCCGACCGTAGCATGTGGGTAACGTCATAGGTCTGGTAGGCAATGCGGGCATCGTAGCAGGTCCAGCCCGGGGTCAGCAGATCATGTCCGACACGGACACCGTTGATGAAGGCACGATACAAGCCGAGCGCCGAGATCCTGAGGATCGCCCGATCTGGTGCATAGGGGAGCGCGACTGGGGCGGACACGAAGGTGCCAGCCTGCCCCTGTCCGGCGTCGCAGGCAGGTGAAATCATCTCGGCGCTGGCGAAATGGCCGGGCAGGTGAGATTGCTGCTGCACGCTTTTGTAGGACGTGTCCATGGCTTGTCTCCCCGCGCCAGAACACCGCTTGCCTCCCGGGTGTTTCGACGTTTGTATATCGTTCTATGTGTATCCTTCTACAACTTTGTTTGCCGTGCAAGTGAATTTTGACTATGGTGGGCGCAGATGCTATGGACTGTCGGGAATAACGATGGAAAAACAGATGCTTGGATCTAGGCCGGAGCGAGTGACCATTCGTCATGTCGCCGAACATGCGGGGGTCTCCGTCGCTGCGGTCTCAAAGGTCTTGCGCAACGCCTACGGCGTGTCGGACGCCTTGCGGCTCAAGGTCGAGGATGCAATCGAGACCCTGAAATACCGCCCGTCCACCGCCGCCCGCGCCATGCGCGGTCGGACATTCACTGTCGGTATTCTGGTCGTCGAGCTCACCAATCCCTTTATTCCCACTCTGCTCGAAGAGATGGATGCTGGATTGGCGCAGGCGAGCTACAAGTCCATGGTTGCCGTCGGCAGGGCGGCTTCGAAGATCGAGACGTCGATGATCGAGACGATGATCGACAATCGTATGGACGGCCTGATCCTGATCGGCCCTCAGATCTCCGGCAACGTCATGGCTGAATATGCCAAGCAGATTCCAATCGTGGCCCTCGCCCATCATGAACCGAACAGTTCATTCTACGACACGGTCAATTCGGATGACTATTGCGGGGCACAATTGGCGGTTGGCGCGCTGCATGCGCAGGGACATCAGGAGATCGCCATGTTGAGCTATGATCACTCCGGCCAACCAAGCTCAGTGGTCGCCGTGGCCCGTGAGGCTGGCTACCGTGCGGCCATGGAACGGCTGGGACTGGAGGCTTGGACACGAATTCTGCGGCTCCCCAATCCGAGCCTGTCGCGCACACACGAACTTGCGGAATTCCTGGCCATGCCGGACAGGCCACGGGCTGTCTTCGCTTGGTCGGACATGGACGCGCTTCGGCTTTTGTCTGCGTGCCATGAGCACGGCATTCAAGTGCCGGGCGAGCTTGCAGTCATCGGATACGATGACAGCGCGGTTGCGGGGCTGCCATTGGTGAACCTGTCGAGTATCAATCAGAAGCCGACCGAACTTGGAAGATTCGTCAGCGATCTGATGCTGTCCCGCATCGAGGGCAGAACGGAGGCCAAGCATGTATTGGTGACGCCTGAGGTCGTGCTTCGCCGGAGTCTGTGAACGTCCCCGCTAGGAACCGTGAAGCGACCATTTGGCCTCTGCTCTGATCCGCAAGATCTGGAGAAAGTTCGGGGTCTCAGATCACGGCCAATCGAGATTTCAGTCATATACAACAACGCAATTCGAGAGAGATTTCGTACCAAGGATCAACTCAATCGCAACTAAATCGCATTCTGGAGAAGCAATTTTCGCTTTGGATGCATCGAGCGAACCTGCTGCTTGGGATGGCTTCTATATGTTGTGCCGACCACTCTATCTGACAAGCCGGAAGAAGGCCATTCAGCATTGTGCTCGCTCGCCTTCCGCCCGACCTGGGCATGCGGTTTAGAAGATGCCTTAATGTGCCTAATTCCAACTTATTGATAAATAGGCAGCGCCTCCAGTTTCAAGGCTGCGGAATAGCTGTTCTCTTGATTTGTTGTCGTTTGGCGCAGCCCCGCCAGCTTCTCGAAATCGGTCGGGTCTTGCAATGCTTGGCGTGTGCGCGAAGCTAGCCGCTGAAAGCCATCGAGGCATTTTGATTGCACAGGCTCCCCGGCGTCCTCGGCGACCTTCATGATCGCAGCCAGAGGTCGAAGCGCGTACACATGATAGTCGAGTGCTTTTTCGCCGCGCGCAAGTTCAATTGGCAGAAGTCCGAAGCCGTCAACTTGGCAAGCGCCGATTTCGAAACTCATCTTGCCCCATGTCTTGAATTCGGCCTCGTTTAAGAGGAAGCCGATTGCGGCGACGGAAAGGCCCGCCCAATAGCGGTGATTGTTAGTCCGCGATTTTGGGCCGAGACGCAGACTGTAAGCCTCGATCGTGTCCTTGGCCACAACCCCGAACCAGTCGGCATACAAGGCCTTCCTCTCTGAGCTGATGCCTACATGCGTTCCAGCAATTCTGACCGCAAGGGCAATTTCGGCTATCCAGCGATCCCTGGACAGGTATGCGTCGCTCGTCTTCATCTCGGTGAGCGACTTGGCTTTTGCCCATCGGTCGGCATTGTGCAACACGCATTCGGCGCGCGCAGTTGTAGTGCCGATATCCTCCGAGGAAGCGTAGGCGAGGGTTGTCAGTGCCCGGACGGCATTCCGGATAGGTTGGACCGTCTTGTCACGCTCAGCGAGGGCATCTTCGTCTATCGTAGACTTGGAGCTGTCAGTCTGGTTGTACTTTGATTTAGTCGCAAGGGACTTGGGCGGGGCTTCGATGTTGAGGCACACCGGCGGCTTTTCCACTGAGCTTATGCCGGGAAGTGCTACATTGGATGTCATCACACTCGTCGTCGAAGCGATACTCGCTGTCTGAATTGTATAGTCTCGCCCGGCGTTTGCTGCCGCTCCGGCTAGACCATCCTCTGTCGACGTTTCCGGAACGGCGTCCTGGGTCATGCCAAAGAATTCCCTCACTGCTGAGGGCATCAGATCGAAGATGCCTTCCGCCGATGGTGCCACCTGGATGGTGACGGGCTCGGACTGGTCTACGAGCGACTGCGATTGACCAATGCCAGGAACGAGCGTGGCGGCCATCAGTGTCGCAAGGGTATAGAATGGCGTGATCTGCATTTTGTGTCCTCACTATTAGGAGGGACACTATCCGCAAGGTGCCAATATTATTTTGGGATAATCTGTACAATTCTAAACATATTGACCATTTCTATCATTTTGTATTTCACTTATGCATTTGATAAAATTTTATATGATAATTTAACCCATTCTATATGGTTAGAATATTTTAGCGCGTCATGATTTTTGGACTAAATCCGGATGCTTCGCGATCCGGGCTTCTCCGATGTCGGATGGGCGCATTGCTCTCTCCTTCGTTTGAGTGATCACGACATTTACACTCTATGAGTGAGTTAGCTCAGGCGCTTAAAACTGGCCAGTTTATGCTGCATAGCAACACTGTCTCGTTTGCCGACATGGTCGGACTGGCGATCTTCTTTGGCCATGAGTGAGAGTTTTTCACAAAAAAAGTTAAGCCGTTTTGCCCAAATTTCTGCAATTGCATGCAAACTTTTTAAGCAAATCCTGTCACAAAAGTGACGTATATAGCTGAAAGGAAACGCACTTTCTATTTGTTTCGACATCGTTTCTCGCTAAATCTGTGACGTCTGACACTATCGCTTAATTAACAGACATCGGTGAAATTTGACCCTTTCAAAGTTGGGGCCACGGGGCGGCGCCGCAGCATTGACGTCATATTTAAATGCTGTATTGCAAAAAGAAGGACAGGTGCTGGTTTCGTCTGGAAGGAATGTTAGCACTCTCTCTGGTTGTGGCCGAGGATTGGATTTCCTCCAAAACCTGATGCTTGTTTCAGGTGTTAGAAAGGAACTGCCGTGAGCAAAAAAGATTGGCGAGTAAGTATATTTGGCGCAGGGTACGTCGGTGCAGTCTCTGCCGGCTGCCTGGCCAAGGACGGGTTCAAGGTCGTTGCTGTGGACCCCGATCAGTTCAAGGTGGAGTGCCTGTCCGCTGGGCGGTCTCCGATTTATGAGCCAGGTTTGTCTGACCTGATTGAGGTCGCCGTCGAGAACGGACTGCTGTCAGCCACCAGCGACTACATGTCTGCCATCGCTGATACGGATATTTCATTCTGCTGCCCGGGTACGCCGAGCCGCGAAGATGGGTCGCTCGACACAAGCTACGTAAAGCTGGTTTCGGAGCAGATCGGTATCGCGCTGCGTGAAAAGTCTGATTTCCATATGGTCGTGATGCGATCGACCATTCTGCCGGGCACTGTCGAGTCCGTTGTCATTCCGGCTCTTGAAGAGGCCTCGGGAAAAAGGGTCGGGGTGGATTTCGGTCTCGCCTACTATCCCGAATTCCTGCGCGAAGGCACGGCGATTGCCGACTACTACAGCCCAGGAGCTATCGTGTTTGGCCAGTACGAGGGCGACGAGCGCACGATCCAGGCATTGCATGACCTGTGCGCATCGGTCTCGATGAAGCCGCATGTCATCCCGATCCGCAGCGCTGAGATTGTGAAATACACCAACAATTGCTGGCATGCCGTGAAGATCTCGTTCGCGAACGAAATCGGCAATCTTTGCAAGTCAGTGGGCATCGATAGCCATATCGTTATGGATGTGGTTTGCGCTGACACGCGGCTCAACATTTCCCGCGCCTACATGAAGCCGGGCTTCGCTTACGGTGGTTCGTGCTTGCCGAAGGACCTGCGCGCCTTGCGCCACTTCGGCAAGATGCAGAACGTCTCGACACCGGTTCTCGATGCAACGGTCGAGGCCAACCAGTACCAGCTTGATCGCGCCTTCCGTCTCGTCAATCGCTCTGGCGCCAAAAAGGTCGGCCTGCTCGGCCTTACCTTCAAGTCTGACACGGACGACCTTCGTGAAAGCCCGCTGGTTATGCTGGCAGAGCGGCTCGTCGGGAAGGGATTCGAACTGTCGATCTATGACTCGCAGGTTTCGGCCAGCAATCATGGTGGGCGCAATTATATTGAGCACTTGGCAGGCTTCCTGCGCTCAAGCCCGGACGAGGTGGTGTCTGAGAGTGATGCCATCATCGTCGGTATCAACGGACAGGGCACCAAGGATGCACTCGCCAAGGCCCGTGAAGGCGTAAAGGTGATCGATCTGGTCCGCATTCCCGTGGCCATGCCGTCCGGCGTGCACTACGAAGGGCTCGTCTGGTAGAAGCCGATGACAGAGGTCCTCAAGCACATCGTCTTTGTACTGTTGATCGCCCTGTTCGCGGCTCTCTTGCCGCAGCAGGCCTTCGACGAGAAAGCCCGCGACGCTGTCCTGGTGGTCGGCGTTATCGGGTTGTGGCGCTGGTCTTGGGGACTTCTACACCTGCTTCGAAGCGTATGGTTTCGACTTGTCCGCTTCCCGGCCATGCGCCTAGAGGCGGAATCTCTAGCCCGGACCAAAGGTCTCGGACACGCGTTTTTTCTGATCACGAGCTTCAGGATTGATGCACCGACGACTTACAAGGTCTATCGCGGCGCCTTCATAGCGGCTGAAAAGGCACCCGGAGGCGCCACAATCGTCTGCTCGATCGTCGAGCTCGGTGACGAGCGTCTGATCCGTCGACTTGCCGAAGTGATGTATGGGAAGGATCTCCCGTTCCGCCTTGAGATCGTTCGCATTGCCGGTACGGGCAAGCGGGATGCGCTGGCTGCTGGTTTCCGGGCGGTTGCCGCCTATAAGCCTGCGGGTGACGACACGGTTTCCGTCATCGATGGCGACAGCATCGTTCCTCCGGATCTCGTTGAACGTTGCGCCTGCATGTTCCTGACTAACCCGAACCTTGGTGCGCTGACCACCGACGAGGTTTGCACGGTCGAAGGCGCCGAGATCTTCAAGCAGTGGTATTCGATGCGGTTTGCCCAGCGCCAGATTCTCATGTCTTCGCACGGTCTGGCGGGGCGTGTGTTAACGCTGACGGGACGAATGTCGATGTTCCGTGCGCGGCTCGCATGCGATCCCGATTTCATTGACCACGTGCAGAACGATTACATCGACCACTGGCGTCTCGGTCGCATCCGGATGCTGACGGGAGACGACAAGTCGAGCTGGTTCTGGTTGCTGAAGAACGGCTACAACATGCACTATGTGCCGGATGTTCAGGTTGAAACCATCGAGCAGCCGCCTTTGCCGGGCTTCATCGCGTCTGCCTATGTCCTGATGACTCGTTGGTTTGGCAATATGCTGCGCACCAACAGCCGGGCACTCAGGCTCGGGCCGATCAAGATTGGCGCCTTTACCTGGTGGTCCGTGCTCGATCAGCGGATGTCGATGTGGACCAGCCTTTCAGGCATCACCCTGGCCATTCTCGGAACGGCGATGGTCACACCTTGGACTGCGGCTTTCTACCTCCTTTGGGTGATCGTCTCCCGCTACATTTTGGCACTGACATTCCTGACCGTTCGGCCGTCAATCAACCTTGTCTACATCCCGTTGCTCTACTTCAACCAGATCTTCGGATCAGCGGTGAAGGTTATGATCTTCTTCCGGCTTGATCGGCAGAAATGGACCCGCCAGAAGACGGCCTTCAAGAGAACGGATTCGCGCTTTGACGCCGCCTTCAAGCTGTGGTCCTCGCGGCTGGTCAACACGGTTGCGGTTCTCGTCTTCGTATCCATTCTCGTGGTTCTCGCCAATCTGGGCAGCTACTTCCCCGAAGATATGTCGGAGAACCTGCCGAAAATGACAAATCGGATGTTCTGAAAATGGCAACAGCAGCTCCCAAGCGCCGCGAGCGCGAGTTTCCCCGGTACAAGATACCGCTTGCCGCGATCATCGACGGTCAGCGCGTCATGGTTTGTGACTGGTCGGTCGCCGGGCTGGGGCTTGTAGATGTCGAGCTTTCGCGCAAGCCAGGGGATCACCTCGTTGTTCAACTGCTGATCGAGACCGAGGGGTCGACGCTGCAGCTCCCGCTCAACACCTCCGTCGTGTGGGTGAACCCAGCCGAACGGCGGGCGGGACTGCAAATCCTCGATCCGGCTGAAAAGACGGCGCCTCTGGCGGAATTCGCCGACCTATATCTGGCCGGCCGCCTTGTTGACAGCGATTCAAGTATCTTCGTGTTGGGAAATGATATGGCAGACAAAGAAGACACCAAGGCTGCAGTGGTCGGGACGACTGCTCAGTCGACGGGGGAGGGCCTCGCCGGCCGGATCCTGGGGCTTGCGGTATTCCTCGTGGTTGGATTAGCCGCTTTCGCCTTTCTCTCAAGCATCGTCTACAAGCGGCTGTTCACCTTCGAGGCTGTGGCCGCCAATGTCGCCGCCGAGACGACGACCGTCTACCAGCCGCGGGATGGTGTGGTGGAATTTGCTGCCTTGGGTGAGAGTGTCAAGCAGGGCGAGCGTCTTGCCACCATTACATTGGCGCCGCCGGCCTCCGCAGAGCAGGCGACTGTCGATGTGCTTTCGCCCTGCGACTGCTATGTCGTCTCGGTTGACCATCCCTCTACGATCTATGGTCGCGCTGGTGGACGTCTGATCACCCTCGTCGACAAGGATGCCACACTCTACGTATCGGTAAGGCTTCCCTTCCGGAGACTGGCCAATCTTGCTGAACAGCCGAGCATTTCGCTGACCTATCTCGATGGTCAAACAGCGAGTGATGTCGGCGTACTGTCGATCCCCAAGATAACCGAATACACCGCGACGCAGCTTGAAATAAGGGTGCAGCCGGGCCGCGAACTCGATCCTTCATTGGTTGGGCAGCCTGTGCTTGCGACCTTCGATACTGCACCCTGGAATTGAACTGAAGATCTACACCCAGTCATCACCGACGAGTCCGGAGGCAAGCAATGAGCACATTGACGAAGTCCGTAACGGTAATCCCGGCCATCATGATTGGTGGAAGCGGTACGCGCCTTTGGCCGCTATCCCGCAGCAATATGCCCAAACAGTTCCTACAGTTGGTCAATGAGAGCAGCCTGTTCCAGAACACGCTTGCCCGCGTCGACAGCGCACTGTTTTCCGACCCTTGGCTGCTCACCTGCCGCGCCTTCGTTGACATGGTCAACGCCCAAGCGCGCCATGTGGATGCGAATTTCGCTTGCATCGTTCTCGAACCGATGCAGCGCGGTACCGCGGCGGCGCTTGCCGCTGTCGCCGAGGCGATCAACCAATCGGATCCGGACGCCCTTGTGCTGGCAATGCCGGCCGACCACGTGATTGAAAACCCAGAGATCTTCCTTGAGGCGGTGCACAAGGCGATTCCGCTCGCACAGTCCAGCAAGATCGTCACATTCGGTATCGTGCCGACGGCGCCGGAGACTGGTTTCGGCTATATCCGCCCGGGAACGCCGTTCCTCGTGGACGGCCAGGTGATTGGCTCCCTTGTCGACCAGCCCGGCGGCTTCCTTGAAAAGCCGAACGTGGTGCGGGCCCAGGAATTCGTTGAGCTGGGCTATCTCTGGAATGCCGGGATATTTCTGTTCAAGGCCTCGACGCTCGTGGGCGAACTGAAGAGGCACGCTCCCGACGTCTATGAAGCCGTCGCCGCTTCGATCGAGAACGGCGTGACGCGAGACCTTGGCAGCCATCTCCTGTTGATGCCTAACGAAGAGGATTTCGCCCGTTGCCCGCTCGATATCCCGATCGATACGGCGGTTCTGGAAAAGAGTTCCCATGTCGCGGTCGTTCCGTGCGACGACATCGGCTGGGCCGATATCGGGTCGCTCTCGGCCCTCTGGGATATCAGCGACAAGGATGAAAACGGCAATGTCCTGCGGGGCGACGGTTATGTCTCGCAGTCGCGCAATTGCCTGGTCCATGCTGAGGCCGGCCGTCGAGTGGTGTTGAGCCATATCGAGGACATCATGGTCATCGACAGCGAGGATGCCGTCGTCGTGTTGCCCAAATCCGAGGCTCAGCGTGTCAAGGATATCGTCAATTCATTGAAAAAGATGAATGCCCCGGAGGTAAGCTTCACCCGTAGCGCGCTGAAAAGCTGGGGAAATGTAAAGATTGACCGGATCTATGATGACAGCCAGGTCTGCGCCGTGACCTTTCAAGGTAAGGGATCGGTTACGTATCGCGTGTCCGGTGCTGAAAGCGAGACATGGTTCCTGCACGGCGACAAGCGCGCCGAATACGGGGTCGATGGTCACTTCATTCCGTTCATTTCCGGTAGCCCGGTGACCTTCATCAAGGGGCAGGTCGTGACCATTCGAAGTGCTTCGGGCATGTCGGAGTTTACTTATGTCCGCAAGGACACGGAGCTGAACTGGCGTATCGATGACTGGTTCCCGCAGGTGGTAGAGGTTGAGGCCCCCAGGGTACGCGTGTCGTGACAAGTGAGAATATGAACCAGTCTTTGGATTTCACTGTGGAGGTTTCGGGCCGGGCGGTCCCGGTCACGGGACTGAATGCCAGTGGAATCCGTGTGTCTTACCGCGACGACTTATTGGGCTATAGCGGTCCCGTGCGCTTTTCGCTGTCCAGGGAAGGCAGGACCTGGATTGGGGAGCTCCAGGTTCGGGCCGAAAGGGAGGCTGATGAGGTGAAGCTCGTTCTCTGCGGTCCGGAAGAGGAGCGCCGGAGGCTTGTCAGTGTGTTGAACTGGTATGCCGGTCGCGCGTCATCTTTCGTCGGTCAGTTCACCGATCTTCCAAGGGGCGATAGGGCCCTCAAGGGGGCTAGGCGGCGACAAGTGGCGGGGCTGGTCGGCCTTGGCCTTCTGTCGCTTGGTTTGATCGTCACGATTTCTGAAATCCTTGCGCAACGTGGCATGAGCGCGACGTCGAGAGTTGCCTATATCGCAATGCCTGGCGCAGAACTCGGTTCCAACACAGCTGGCCAGGTGGTGTTCGTCAAGCAGGGTGGCCTGATTGAGAAGGGCGAGTTCTTCGCTGCCCTGCGAACATCGCAGGACTATTCCAAGTTCCTTGAGGCGGATACCGGCGGCGACGTAAGCGCCCAGGCGGTGTTCGCGAATGACTATGTCCGTAAGGGTACGCCGGTGCTGCGCCTGTCTGATGGCAAGGCCGTTCCGCATGTGGCGGCCTTCGTGCGGCTCTCCGACGCCGTTGCCGCCTTGAATGCGGCGGAAGCGCGGGTTGAGTTTCTCAAGTCTGGAACAAGCTTCTCCGTTCCTGTCGAGGGGCGGAATTACGTGAACAGCATTCGGGTCATGACGGATGACGATGGCAAGCCGCTTGCCGAAATTAGGCTGCGGCTTCCCGAGGGTGTGGATGTTCCCATGGACGAGCCGGTGGTTGTCAAATTCGGTCGGCCCGTTCGGGGTTTGGCGCTGCTGCCGCGACAGTGGCTGAGCACCCTGACCTCATTGCTGTATTAAGGATCTAATGGCATGAACCCTACTCGGACGAAAATGACGAACGGCAAGGCGCGGCGGATGTTTGGTCCGGCGTTGCTGACCCTTGTTCTTATGGCCTTGTCGGCTCAGCTTCGCCCGAATTTTGCGCTGGCCCAGGAATTGACGGCCGAGGAGCAAATGCCGCTTGGCGGCGAGCTGGCTCCGATCGAGCGTGTCATGTCGGAAGAAAGCCTTCGATTTGCAGCCGAGCTGGCCGTCAAGCGGTGGAAAGCGCTTGAAGCTGAGCCGAGTGCCGGTAGCTTCGATGCCTATTTCGAGATTTTCCGGGAAGTGGCTCGTATCGAAAGTTTCGAGCAGGCGACGAAGATCGCCGGCGTTGATGTCCGCAGTCCGCTCGTGATGGTTGCGTCTACGGTGCTGGGCGAGATGAAGGCGAACGGACTTTCGGCGCGCGGGGCCGGTATCAGGGCGCTGGAGAGTCTGGTTGCGAAGCTGGAGGGCACTCAGACTATCGACGATGCCGATTCCCTTAAAGTGCGCTATACGCTGGTACTCGACTATATGTCCGGCATCGACGTCACGCGCCTGGCCGTCGCGATCGCCGACGGCCTGGGCAGGTCGAACCGGCCGGATATGGCGCTCGATGTATATTCCAATTTCCTGACCTATTATTTTGAGAGGTTGCCGACCGCGCAGGAGCGACTCGAACTGATTACCCTGGCCAGTGCTCGGGCCAGCGGCATGGTCGATCCCGCTGCCTTTCGTGTCCTGACCGACCTTCTGCGGATGGCTCCGCGGGCCGAGAAGGTCAACCTCGCGCAGGTTGCTTTCCAGCAGGTCGATACTAACGTTATTGCTAGGCTGAGCGCCGACGCCTCGAACAGCAACCTGTTGCTGGCTGCCTGGTTGAAAGCTGCTGAATCAGTTCAGGGATTGAAGAGCGCTGCCGATATCGCCACATTGCGTGAGCAGGCGCGTGACAGCCTTGAAACGCCGGCGTTTGAGATTTTGTCGCTAGCGGAAAAGGATGAGACGACCCGCAACCGGATCGTGTCGGACGCAGTGCTGGCCGATGTTAGCCAGAACAGGGCGATGGTCGGATATGACCGCGCGCTCAATCTCGATCTGGCACCAGAACAAGCGCCGGAGGCTTATTTCGCGCTGCTTCAGAGCTTCGCCGCCGATGGTTATGTCAATTATGTCCGAAGCCTTGCGCGGCAGATCGCCGAGCAAACGGAGGCTGGTCGATTGGTATTGAGCGCGGAGCAGACCACTGCGCTGCTGCTCGATGTCGAAACCACCGCCGATCCGGATTTTGTCCTGTCCCTTGCGCCGGCATTCCCCAACCTTTCAGCGGATCTGGAACGAATCGCGTTGCGAGCCGGCATTCGCACAATCTTCACCATGCCCGTCGATCAGGCGATCGGCTCAACACGGATCTCTGTGGGAAAAGGTGTCAACCAGGCTCTTTTGACGGCGGCAAGCCTTGCCAATGGCGATCTGCCGGCGCCGGCCTCGATAGCGGCGCTTGCGCCATCGCCTGAAGATGACCTGTCGCTTTTGTCCGCCGTGGCTGAACGCCTGTGGCAGTATGGCGAACGCCGTTCGAAGCTGATCGATTTCATGGCAAGCAAGGTCGGTAGCGAGTTGAAGCAGGCGGTCGCGATCGGTGTGACCGGCTTCATGGGCTTCGAGGCCGGCGAGGGGGCTGGCGGCGCTTTTGCGCTTGAGGTCGGCAAACTACTGCCTTCGACGACTGGCGAGGCCAAGGCGCTGCTGGCGGCCTCAATCGGCCAAGTGGCGGAGCCGGGCGACCTGAGCGCGGAGGCTTTGCAGCGTTATGCGCGCTACCTGGCCGCGACAGGGCAGTCTATTGCCGCGCTCACAAAGGTTGCCGGCGAGCAGGCTTCGCTCGCAACGGTGTCGGCGGCGGTGTTCACAGATATCGAGCCGGCGACGGACCATATTAAGAAGGTTGAAAACGTCCGCGACAGGGTCCGTGAATTCCGACGCCTTGCCGAGGCTCGCGCCAGCGTGCTGGACAACAAAGGCTGGTTGAACAGCGCCAGCCATCCGACACCCACTGCCTCTTCGCCACTGGGCGTCAGTCTTGCGGGGATTAGCGACGGTCGGATTTCCGCCGCCGCAGCAGCAGACAAGGACGCCGTGCCGGCATCCAGACGCCCGTTCATGCCGAACCTATTGCTTGGTCGCGACGCGGTAGCGTCAAAAATCCCGGTTCCCATGCCGAGAGACAGCAACGCGGCGCTGGCAGATATCTCCAAGCGCGGCGAGACACCGGCCACGCGCCTGATCCGTTTTTCGTCCGAGCATTTCGAGGGCATCATAAATCTGGGCGTGCGCGAGTATCTCTACCTTAATTCCGACACGACCTTTCCCCGGATCATCTTCGTCACCCGTGGCGTAATGACGATGAGTGAACTCATCGGGCAGGTCCGGGCCACGGCTCCCGATGCGATTACGGTGGAAGACGGCCACGTGACCTTCAACGTGCCGCTTGCGGTCAACGACGGCGCGAGCCTGATCGTCAGCGGTCAGGAAATCCGGTCGCTGCGGCTCAACACAAAGGCCGGCGCCTTCCTGGTCAATAGCGGCAAGATATATTTCGACAATGTCACGGTATCCTCGTTCGATACGGAGACAGGCCAGCCGAGTTACGTGCAAGGTTATGAAAAGGGCGTTTTCTTTCGGCCCTTTATCTTGAGTTGGAGCGGCAGTGAAACCTATGCGGTGGACTCCAGCTTCGTGGCACTCGGTTATTCCGGCGGAAGAACCTATGGCATGTCGCTCTCATCGGGGCCAACCGACGCCGTGGCACGCCAAGTTGAGTCCAACCCCCCGCCGACCGGCTATTTCATCAACAACTCCTTCGACAATCTCTACTATGGCTTCTATGTACACGAAGCCGAGGATATCGTGTTTGTCGGCAATGAACTGGTTGACGGTGTCATTTACGGCCTCGATCCTCATGACTTTTCACAGAATCTCATGATGGCCTACAACACGGCCTATGGGACGCAGAAAAAGCACGGGATCATCATTTCACGCGAGGTCGATGACAGCTTTATCGTCGGCAATCTTTCGTTCGATAACCGCGGCACCGGTATCATGCTCGACCGTCGGAGCTATGGAACTGTGGTCTACGCCAATGATGCGAGCCGCAACGACGGCGATGGGTTTTCGGCCCTTGAGAGCCCTTGCGTCCTGGTTGAAAACAACATGTTCTATGCCAATGGACGCTCGGGGGTGAAGATCCGCAATTCCTGGGATGTTCACGTCGAGAGCAACCAGATCATGCTCAATAAGTCGGCTGGTATCGAAGTCTATATCGACAACCTCGAACAGGCGGCGCAGAGCGAATTTCGTGATTTCAAGAAAGATGCGTACTCGGCGATCTCGACGGTCACGGCACGCGACAATGTCATCAGCAGTAATCGTGTCGGCATGATTGCGCGCGGCGCGTCCGAAGCCCGGTTCCTCGGAAATCGCTTCATCGACCAGCTGCCGCGTTATGTCGGCGGCGATCTCAAGCCGCTGGCTCTTGATATCGTGGCGGAAAACATGCGGTCGGGCGTAGTCGTGCGGTCCATCTGCATGCCGCGCATCCCCATGGACAAGGAATGCAGTCTGGCAAGGGATGGCGTCATCAGCGCGCAATCCATGCAGCCGGAGTTCGGTGCAGCTCAAGGCTCCATCGACCTGTGCGTGAACACGGCGGGGTCTCCGCAGTCGGCCGCCTTTAATGCACCGGAAGGAGAGTGATCCAATGATCATCGAGCTTCGTCGCAAACATATCTCAATGGCGCTGGCCATGGCCCTCTCGTCAAGTGTCGCTGCGCTGACGCCATTCGCCGAGGCGCAGGCTTCGGATAGACCTGCGCAGATCGTGGCCTTGACCAAGAAGGCCTATCAGACAGAGCAACGGGACGTGGAGGAATTCAAGGTATCCACGAACGCCACCGTGCGGTTGACCTATGCTCGCCTGTTGGCGCGGGGCAGAATTGTCAGCGACAGCAATCCGTTGCGTGCCCCCGACATGAATGGGGCGATCGAAGTCTATCGCGGCCTTGTTTCGACGAGCGATGCTGAAGTCCGAGTGAAAGCCATAGGCGAACTCGCCGATCTTCTGCAGCGCAAGGGTGGCGTGGAGAACGAGCAGGAAGCCACCGCTTTGCGCGCCTCCATTGCACGACCGCTTGCAGGAGCCTCCGTTCAGGCGGCGCCGGCCGCGGACACGCCAGTCAACATTGAAGACGATCTGCGCAACAGAATGGCAAATGGCTCGCTTGATGCAGCCTTCGATCTTCTGTTGCTGCAGGCGCGCGAAAACCCCACCGAGGTTGACACGCTGCGAAGCCAGATGTTGCTGATGGCCAATCTGTCGGCCCTCGAAGGCGACGGCGCCGTCGGTAGGCTGGCCGGTCGTTATGCCGGTTCGTTCGATGCGCAAGAGCATCCCGAGGTGCTGAAGTCACTGCTGGTCCTCGCCGCAGGTGATGGCAGCGACAGCTTGGTCGGCGTGATTGAAAAGAACCGTGAAGCGCTTCTCGCCGTTCTCGGCCAGGAACAGACACGCGAGATCGTCTGGCAGCTTGTGAATGGTGGCTCGACCCGTGCCGCCGAACTGATCGCGCTCGACTTGGTCGACGAGAATGTCTTCGGCTTTGATGAGGCTGATGCCAAATGGGCCATCGAAGCGCTCAATGGCGCCGGCAGCTATCGTGCCAACTATGTGACGGCCAAGCTCTATTATCAGGGCATTTATGTCGACAAGGACATAGATCGTGCCGTGTCAGCGATGGAGAAGATGCTGGCCGGGGCTGATGCCGCCAGGCAGGAAAGTCTCGTGATCGCGGATCGCTTCGCGCGCATGAACCTGTCCGACAGCCTTGTGGCGAAATATGTCCTGCCAATCTACATGGGCGCTTGGAAGGCGGGAGATCTATCGGTGGTGGGGCGGTTGGCCCGCGTCATCGTCAGCGCGGAGAAGGGCGGCTTCTACGCCACCGCGGCAGACATGCCTGTCCCGCCCGACCAACTGGTCGCCGAACTGTCGAGCGCCTACACGAACGGAGATCTTTCCGCCGGCATGATGCTGGGGGATATCTACCGCGAAGGCCGGCTGGTCGCCGCCGATCCCACCATGGCGCGCACGATCTACGAAGACCTCAGGCAACAATATGCCGATATGCCCGGGATGCAGCTGAAGCTGCGCGAGCAATTGGCCAAGTTGGTCCGGCAGGACCTGGAGGTGACTCGGGCCTATGCGGCTTATCATGCCGAGCTTCGCGCTCTTGCCGAGGAGCGCAATCTGTGGGCCATGCGCGAACTGGGCGTTCTTCTTGCCAAGGGCGGTCCCGAAATCGAAACAGACGTCGAGGGAGGCTTGAATCTTCTCCTGGAAGCCTTGTCGGAAGGCTATTTTCCAGCTGGTCCGAATGCGGCAGACATCGCGCTTGCCAGTGGCTCGACCGATAGCCTTAGGCGACTTTCGGACGTCTTCAAAAAATTCGATCCGCGTACTTTGTCACCGGAAAGTAAGGTGCAGCTGGCGGAGGTGGATTTTGCGCTCAAGCAGTTCGATCAGGCTGAATATTTGTTGAGTGATCCGGACGTTCAAGAACTTCCGATCGGCCAATTTCTTCTGGCTCAAGTCATGTTGTCGAGTGGCAAGCTAGCCCCTGAGATCGCAGCCGGGAAGATGAAAGATGTGATCCTCGCATTCACCGGCCAAGATGGGCAGCTGATAGAGTTTATTCAGCAACTCGCAAGGCAAGACAGACTCAGCACAGAGTTCATGGAACCGGTTCTTGAGCGCCTGGCGAAAATTGCCGACAAGAACGACATGTTGGCGATAAACGTCGCGTTCAGACTGCGCCAGACATGGCCGTCGAGCCGGTCGCTCAGCTTTAACAGAGTCGTCGACTGGTCTGTTTATTACGCGGCCCGCGGCGTCAGTGAACCTCTTGCACGGATTGCGACAAATGTGAACGAGGCGGCCGTTGGCCCGGAAAAGTACCGCTATCTCGTCGACAAAGTGGAGGAAGTTCTTCCTGCGGTTCCGAACAACGGAAGCCTTCGAATGTTTCTTGCTGAGGTTTACGCCCAAGGCGTCGGAAGAAGCCGAGATCTCGATCGGGCACGGCAATTGGTCAAGGAGGCGGCCGAACTGGGCAATCTGGAGGCGTTGAATGCAATCGCGTCAGATTTCCACAATGGACGTAGTGTTGGCATGGATCGCGGCAGAGCCGAGGATCTCTACCGCGCTCTAGCCTTCGTTGGCTCGAACAGCAGCGCTCTGGCACTTGCGAGAAATTACTCGAAGGCACCGAGTTCAAAGGTCCATGAGACCCGCGCTTTCGCTTACTACATTAAGGCAGCGGCAGGTGGATCTAGCAGCGCAATGGTTGAGGTCGGGCGAAACTATCTTGCTGGTGCCGGCGTCGGGCTCGATGAAGCCGAGGGTATTGCCTGGCTGGAAAAAGCTGCCGACCTTGGAAGTATAGACGCCATGACGCAGCTGTATTTCTACTACTTCGTGAAGAATCCCACGAGCAAGAACGACGATGCCGAGGTTTGGCTCGATAAGCTTGTTGAGGCGAATGTGCCGGAAATGATCATTCGAAAGGTAGTTTTGCTTCGTGACCGCGATGAAGCGGGCAACAGAGAAATGATTTTTCAATTGTTAAACCGTGCTGAGGGTATGGGTAGTCAATTCGCACGTAGATTGAAAAATATCTACTTAAAAGAAAGTCGCGTTGGGGAATGACTAACATGATGGGTTTCTTGATGTCAGGAAGAATGACGTTTTTTCATCATGGGTTTCGCTACCTGGCGCGGACTTTATTGTTTTTGCTGTTCTGCATGGCGAATTCCAGTTTCGCGGCAGAAAAGAATCTTCAATTCAAGTGCGAGGGACTCGAGGAGAAGGGCGAACGGTCTGATTTTCGAGTCAAAATGTATCAAGGTTACGATGGTTGGTTTTTTAGGAAAAGCGATCTTGAGAGCGTATACGAGCAGCCAGACTATGTATTGGATGCCCTTTCCAACATAAACAAAGCGCTGAACTTCAAAGGAATACATCTAATCTTGGTCCCCATGATCCCGAGAGGTCTTGTCGGAAAGGATTTTGTACCTAACGACGGCGTTCTGAGTGATATGATATTTGATGCGAACCTTTCGGCCAGGCAATTCGATGAACTAATCGAAACTCTTCGCGGAAATGGCATAGATGTCGTCAATGTGAATGACGTTATCGATCAAGCCAAAGGGTTTCCTCGAGAAAATTTTGCGTTCAAGCGCGATGTTCATTGGCGTCCTGAGGGTGCCGAGCTTGTAGCTAATGCAGTGGCCGAGCGCATTCTTGCCGTGTCTGGAGAAGGCATTGGAAACGTATTGTATGAAACAACTTCAAAGGGCGTGGATCGTATCAGCAAGTCCGGATTTCATTTGGCGCTGAATGAGATTTGCGATTCCGCAGTGCAGTCTGAAAGTCTGGAATATTACGAAACAAAGCAGGTATTGTCGGGGCTGGATGATCTTGATGCAATCATAGATGATGATGGCGACGCTGACGAATACGTTCATGTTGTTGGCAGTTCTTTTACAGACGAGCTGAATCCATTTCATTTCAACGACTTTCTGAGGGCGCGTTTGCAAAGGAATTTGAGCGGGTTTTCCGTATCCGGCGGGGGCGTGCATCAGTCGATTTATAGCTGGGCACGGAATGTAAACGGAATTGGTAAGCGTCCGAAATTTGTTGTTTGGGAGCTTCCAAACGTCTACCAGCTTCAAAAGTACGGAATGTTTATGAACTCGACTATAGTTCCATCAATTGTCGGGGATTGTGAAGGTGATTACGTTTCGCTTTCAAGAAAGCTGAGTGGTGGTAGTGAGTATAGGTTAGAATTTTCAGGGGGTTTGGAAGGGGAGAATTCAAATTATATTCGCGCTTCAATCTCTGAAGGTGAAAATCATCCTCTGAATTTGGTCTATGAGTTCGGTGACGGTTCCGAGGAGATATTCAATATCGAAACTCCCCCTAGAGTTTCGGGGTTTGGATTATTCTACCATTCATTTCCGTCCGACAGAGGTAAACCGGTCGCGGTCAGAATTTCGTTAAGTAACGACAAGATATTCGATGGCGATGTGAAAATATGTCGTTACCCAGGGATGGGATTTAAATTCGCTGCAGCGAGCAACTAGAGTCTGGAGTTGACGATGAAAATTGGTGCAAGGATTTCGTATTTGGTTTTCGCGGCGTTTTTCCTTTCCGGGGGGATCTGCCATGCTGGAGATGATGGCCTCTATGATGCCCCCATTCCATCTGACAAAAGTCTAATCCGCTTTATAAATGCAGAACTGAAGCCCAATGTTGTTGTCGAATTTTCCGGCCAAAAATTTCAGATCGATCAGGCGGCCTTGTCCAACTACCGTATCGTCGGCAACGGCACTTATACGATCACAGACGGCACCGCCTCCGCTGAAGCAAAATTCGAGCCTGGAAAATTCTACACTGTTGCGGTTGGCGCAAGTCAAGTTGGGATCGTGGTGATTCCCGACAACGATGTCGAGAATCCGTCCAGATCCGCGCTCTCATTCTACAATTTTTCTTCCGCTCCGGCGAACTTGGCATTGCGGTTGAATGGCGACAGCAAGGTCCTTTTCAAGGATCTGGTTCCTGGCGCCATGGCATCGAAGGAATTGCCTGTGATCGACATCGGCCTCGAAGTCACGGAAGGCGACAAGAAGGTCATCGACATAGAGAAGGTTTCGTTTACGGCCAAGCAGCGCCAGAACGTTATCGTGGTTGATACAGCTAATGGTCCGGCCGGCTTTGTAATCCCGACAGGGATCGATCAATAAATTCTACACAAATGGGCAAGGACCTGGGGGTAAGTAGATTGCGTAAAGACTATTTCAGAAATTCGGTTGTAGTGACGGCGACCGTTGCAGGCTTGGCGGGCGGGTTTGCTTCTGCAGCATACGCAGAGAATCCGTCGATCTTGCTGGATCCCCCGGCTCTTGACTACAAGGCGGTTTGCAAGCCGCCTGTTGCGAAAGGCGACCGTCCGAAAATTGAAAAGGATTGGGCAAAGAACCCGGCTTCCGAAGTTGACCTTCCTGCTTCGTCCATCGTTTCCTTGGCCACGGAATATCAACGTGGCAGCGATCGTGTTTCGAAATCGACCGATGTCGCGGAAGCTTTGCTGAGGGCCGGTTTGGCCAAGTATCCTGCCCAGCGCGACATGTTTCTGCTTCCTCTAGCACGCGTTCTCATGGAGAGCGGCTCGTCGATTGATGAACTGCGGGAAGCTGAGTCCAATCTTTTGGAAGCTTACGGCACGGGCAATGTCCGCGCCGCTTTCGCTCTCGGGCAGTTGTATGGCGACGGTGGACCAAGCCAGATGCGTGATGTGTCGAAGTCGCGCATCTACTTTGAGAAGTCCGCACTCTCTTCCGATCCTCAGGGCATGATTGAATATGCTCGCCTTATCACGCTTGATCCACAAGCCACCGAGGAGCAGAAAAGAAGTGCGGTTACCAATGCGCTTCTTGGGCTCATGGCGCAGATCAAGGCGGGCGATTGTTCGGCGCTCAGCCAGATCGGTTTTCTGTACCTCAGGGGAAACTTGGTCAGCAAAGAAGTTGAAACGGCTCTGAAGTGGCTGGAGGCTTTCGCGCAAACCGGTGATCCGCAGACGGCGCAGAATCTTGCTAATCTCTACCGTTCCAATCAGGTTGATCAGATCGACATCCAGAAGTCGATGACCTATCTCAAGCAGGCCGCCGATGGAGGCATTGCCTCGGCGGAGTTCATGCTTGGAAAAGCTTACGCCACTGGCGTATCTGTTCAGCAAGATTCGGCCCTGGCTGTCCGCTATCTGACCAGTGCTTCCGAGAAGGGATTGCTTGCCGCCGATGAGTGGCTGGCCCGAGTTTACTCCGGCGAGTTTTCTGGTGAAGTAGATGCCGCAATGGCGCGGTCATTTTTCGAGCGCGCGACCAAGAATGTCGATCCTGCAGGCGCGCTACCGGTGCGATACGGCGCGTTTCTAGCCAATTTTGGCGGATCGCAGTCTGATGTCGAAAAGGCATTGAAGGTGTTGGAGACTGCGGCTGCTGCGGGGTCGGCTGAGGCCAGCAACGAGATTGGCAAGATCTACCTCAAGATGGGGCGCACCGATCCCAGCTATCTCAGCAAGGCCATCCATTTCTTTAGCGATGCCGCTTCCTCGGGCAATGCCGATGGCGCAGCTAAGCTTGCGGGTATGTTTGCCTGCGGCCAGGGCGCGCCACTCTCTGTCGAACTTTCAAATGAATGGCGCCACAAGGCAGCGGTCTTTGGATCCACGAATTCGCTTTATATCTCCGGCCTGAACATGGTGACGTCATCTGACGCTTCGGATCAGGCGAAGGGGCGAATTTATCTCCAGCAGGCGGCCTATAAGGGCAGTCCCGACGCGATCGGTTATGTCTTGGCTCGTTGGGAAAGGGGCGTGGATGGTTTCGAGCAGAACCCCGAGGCGGCCACCCGTCTTTTGAAATTCGTTGCCTTGCTCAAGGATGAGTCTCAAAAGCGGTTGACCGAATTGTCGATCATTCGAAACCGCTTTGACGTATCCGCCAAGCTCGATGAGAAGATCTCGCAGATCGGCGCCATAGACGCCCTCATACAAGCGGGCGACAATGATGCCCTGATGCTCAAGGCGCAATTGCTTCAGGATGCTGGTCAGGCAAAGCCCCAGGATCTGGAGGCGATCTATGAGCAACTGGCGAATGCGGGTGATCCGCGCGGAATGCGGGAATACGGTAAGGTGTTGCTCGCCGATTTGAGCCAAGATAGCTCCGTCGGGCAAACCTGGCTGACGAAAGCTGCGGATGCGGGTGACTTCAAGGCGAAGCTATCGCTGATTGATCCCGGTGACCCGCAGGCCATGCCGAAGATTGCTGCAATTACTTCTGCCGGTGAGGCCTGCACTGTCGATGCCATGGTCAACGTGGCGCGCGTATACGCCAGCCTTCCGGACCCCGAAGCAAAGACCTTGGCACGTTATTGGCTTTCGTTGGCGGAGCGGCTTTCTGACCGAGACGGCGATGACCTCTTCAGTGTTGGTGCCGCATTCCGCGATGGTATCGACGGTGTAGAGAACCGATTCAAGGCCGAAGCGTTTTTCCTGCGCTCCTATGCGCTTGGTCGCATTTCGGTGCTTCGCGATCTCGCGGAGGGGCATTTGCAGGGCTTGTGGGCCTCCTCGTCGGCTGATGCGGCGAAGACCTATCTGCTCAAGCTTTACGCGTCCGGTGACAAGGATGCGGCGAATAAACTGATTAGCGAGATCGCCGACGAGAACCTCACGTCCTCGACGACCGAGGTTGATGAACTCCAGGCATTCCTCGGGTCAGATGCGGTCAATTCAGGAAAGTACTTTCTCAAACTGGCAAGGCTCAACCTTGCCGGAAAGTTGGGGGCGCGTGACGACGCAACCGTCGTGCGATGGCTGACGATCTCGGCGCAGGCCGGTGAGGCCAATGCGATGTACCGACTGTATCAGACTTTCTTTTATGGGACGGGGGCGGAAAAAGATATCGGCAAGGCGGTCGAGTGGCTTACCAAGGCGGCCGAATCCGGCAATCCGAAAGCGGCGCGTGAGCTCGCGACAGCCTACAAGGTCGGCGTAGTCGGTCTTCCGGTGGATGCAGAAAAGGCGGCTTATTGGGACGGCAGGGTCAAGGAGCTATCCGATGGCGAATGACGACTATCGAATTCTTATAGAGCCCCTAGGCGTTGTAACAGCCTGAAATGGAGTATGCCCGTGTTCAACAAGGCGCGAACCACTCTTGGCCTATTGGGTGCAATGGTTGTGATGGGCACTGGGGTGCAGCCTAGCTCCGCTGCAACCCTTGCTGTTCCTTTCCAACTGGCCCGCGACGTGATGGAAAACAATGGCAAGCAGGAATGCACGCAAAGCTTTCCCGCGCCTGTCGTATCCCTGAACCTTTCAAGCATCTATGACGACGATGATGAGAGCCGTTCCACGATCGACCCGAAGAACAAGGCCAGATATGACGAAACCATATCGCAGACGCGCGATTTTCTAACGTTTGTTACGAAGAACGCCAGCAACTACACCGAAACCGATGGCAAAAGACTTGAAAGCGCCGTTTGCGCGCTCAAGGCCTTGGACAATTGGGCCAGCGCCAATGCATTGTCCGATCTGCAGTCTCGCCAAAGCTATCTCAGCATGACGCGCATCGTGGCTGGAGCGGCCTTGGCCTATGTGCAGGTCCTTCCGGCTGCGAAGCTGACGAATTTCGACACGTCCAGGATCGAAAAATGGCTCGAAACCTTCGCCGAACGAATCGTGCCGATATACACGGAGTCCGGTGATCGAGATTCCAACCGGCAGAACCACCGCTATTGGGGTGGTCTCGCCCTGACGTCCGTGGGCGTTGCGGTCGGGCGCAAGGATTTCCTCGATTTCGGATTCGAGAGCTACAAGCTAGGTGTCTGCCAGGTTACGCCGGACGGCGCGTTGCCGCTGGAACTGGCGCGCAAGAAGAAATCACGCGACTATCACCTTCACGCCGCCGGGCCTCTGGTGATGATGGCGTCGTTGTTGCAGGCAAATGGCTACGCGACTTTTTCTCAATGCGACAACGGCCTACGGCGGCTTGTGCATTTCGCACTGTCGTCGATTGATGATCCGACCGAGATGGAGGCATTAGCCGGCGAGAAGCAGGTCAAGCTTCCGCGTGAAAAGAACGGTTTGATCCGGGGCGACAGAATTGCCTGGATCGATGCCTACCTCGCTCAGTATCCCGAGGAGAGAGCAACCTATGGCGGTCTCTACGATAAGGCATTGTTCTCCTCGAACCTCGGGGGGCGCGTGAGTGTCTTATACAATATGAAGTTTCGTGACTGATTTTTTGATTTAGCAACCTTAACGGGAGTCGCGTGTGAGCCTTAAATTTGGAACCAGCGGACTGCGTGGTTTGTCTGTCGACCTCAAGGGCCGGCCTTCCTATATCTATGCGGCGGCGTTCGCGGTCTTTCTGCTGCGTTCGGGGCTGGCCAAGGTCGGGGACCGGCTTCTGGTCGCTTATGATTTTCGCGAATCCAGTCCGGCGATCGCCGCCAATGTCATGGCTGCGGTGCGCGATCATGGTCTCGTCGCCGTTGATTGCGGTCTCATTCCGACGCCCGCGCTTGCCTTCTACGGCTTCCAGACCGGCGCCGCCTCGATGATGGTAACCGGTTCGCACATCCCGGCGGATCGCAACGGCATCAAGTTCTACCTGCCCGATGGCGAGATCGCCAAGCCGGATGAAATGGCGATCCTAGCGATCGCCAACGAGCTGTACGACATCGCCATACCGGCTCCGATCGCCGACACGGACTTTGACAACGGCTCGGGAGAGGCGACATCGCTGTTCATGCGTCGCAACCAGAGCCTACTGGCCACCAATGCGCTGGCCGGTATGCGGGTCGGGA
The DNA here is from genome assembly GCA_943372805.1 of Rhizobium sp. Q54. Classification (GTDB taxonomy): domain Bacteria; phylum Pseudomonadota; class Alphaproteobacteria; order Rhizobiales; family Rhizobiaceae; genus Allorhizobium. The sequence goes on along the minus strand of CALSAF010000012.1, from coordinate 21,862 downwards.
ACTATCAGCACTCCACAGTCGCCCGCGACATGCTGTCGAAGATCTTGCGCTATTACGGCGCTGAGGTGGTCGATCTGGGGCGTTCGACGGACTTTATTCCGGTCGACACCGAAGCCGTGTCGCAGGCAACGCTCGACCTCTTGAAGGCTTGGGCCGTCGAACACCGCCTCGATGCGATCATCTCGGCTGACGGCGATGGCGACCGGCCTCTGATCGCCGACGAGTACGGCGAGCCGGTCAGCGGAGACCTCTGCGGGCTGATTGCCGCCCGCTTTCTTGGCGCCGACGCGATTGTGACCCCGATTACATCCAATTCCGGGATCGACAGGGGCGGCTTTGCTCAGGTGATCCGCACGCGCGTGGGTTCTCCCTATGTGATTGCCGGCATGCAGGATGCATTGAACGGCTGCGCCGGCGTGGTTGGCTTCGAGGCCAATGGCGGCACGTTGACAGCCTCGACGTTTCAGGTTGCTAGCGGGGAGTTGCTGCCCCTGCCGACACGTGATTCCTTCCTGCCGATCTTGGCGGTGCTGAGCTCGGCCAGAGCCGCCGGCCTAACCCTGTCGGATTTGAAGGTGGGACTTGGCCTTCCCGTGACCGCCGCAGATCGTCTTGAGAACTACGCGACCGAACGCAGCGCCGCCCTCATGGCGAAGTTGCGCGGTAGCGAGGAACAATTGCGGCAGTTCGTAGAGCCGCTCGGTGCGCTCGCTTGCATTGATGAGACCGATGGCCTGCGCGTGGCGCTTATGAGTGGGAAAATCGTGCATTTTCGCCCATCCGGCAATGCGCCGGAGATGCGGTGCTATGTCGAGGACACCAATGCCGAAAGTGCCAGGCGCCTGCTTGACGATGGTCTAAGGCTGTTGCGCGAGTTTCAGGCGTGATCCGGGGGAGGACCGCGGAAGGGCGATTGCGGTTGAGGTCGGCGGTCGAAAAACGTTTTGAAGGCATTGGATTGAAGAGCGCCGAGGCGCGGAACCTGTGGGTTAGGGTGTACTGAAAATGAAAGAATTCAAGACATGCGGTCAGACAATTCTTGTGGCTGCGACTTTGGCAATGCTTGCCTCTTGCAATAGCTCTCCAGAGGAGTCCTTCCGTGACGCCAAGGTGCAGATCGCGCAGGAACGCGCGGGTTTCGAAGCCCGTCGCGATCCAGGCGCGCTACTGGCCAAGGCTGCGGAAAGTGCCAGAAGCAAGGATGACATCATCCGCTACAACAGGACCTATGCCAATTTCTCGCTTGACCATGGAAAGACCGCCGAGGCCTATATGGCATTCGAGCGCGCGGCACTGGCCGGCGATCCCTCGTCAGGCCGCCGGCTCGCCAAGGCTCACCTCGACGGGGTCTACCGGCCGTCGAACATTACGCTAGTGGCGCGCTCTGTTTACCTGCCTCTGACCAATGACAAGTCGGAAGTCACCGTGCGCCTGCTGCTGGCGAAGCTGATCGACGGCGGGCAGCTTTCCGCAGGCCAGTTCGGCGGCGCCGATGCGTGGCTCGACCAGGCGGCGAGCGCCGGCGGAGCCGGCGCGCTTCGGCAGCTGGCCGAACGGGCGGAAGCTTCCGGCAATCTCATGCTGGCTCTCGACTACTATACGAAGGCTGACAAGACCTCCAAGGCCGATCGTGCCCTGCGTCAGGCGCGGGTCAACTATCTCGGCCAGGAGACGGCGACCAATGTCAAGCGTGGCCACGCCTGGATGGAGATCGCGCGTAAGCTCGACAAGCAGGGCGCGGCACAGTTGGCGGCTCGCATCTATCGTCAGACTTCGGGCGGGCGCGATGGCGCCTACCTGGCAACGGTCGCTTCCGCTGGTGGCGTGAACGTCATGTCGCAGTCGCAACTTGTCAGCGCCTTCCGGGCAGCGAAAACCGAGGCCGAACGCGAAAAGATCGTGCAGCCGCTGAAAGCTGCCGCCAAGGCCGGCAATGCCGATGCCGCGTTCAACCTTGCCCAGCTCTATCTTGGCATCGGCGGCGATCCGACTGAAGCCGGTCCCTTGCTGGCTACGGCCTACAACAAGGGCAAGTCCGAGGCCATGGCTCCGATGGTGGCGCTGCTGATGCGGGCGGAGCCGGGCCAGTACTATGCGGAGCCACTGTTCAAGGCTGTGACGAAGGCGGCCGATGGCGGCAATGTCGAAGCGGCGCGCGCGCTCAGTTCGCTCTATGGCATCGGTGGCTATAAGCCGGCCAACGACGAAGAGCGCATTAAATGGCTGCGCAAGGCCGCCGATTCCGGCGACACCAAGTCGCAATACGAGTTCGGCGTCTATCTCCACGAGAACGGCAAGACCGAGGCGCAAAAGAAGCTCGCGGTGGAAAATCTGCTTAAGGCCGCCAAGAAGGGTGACGCCTTCGCACGCGCCTATCTTGAATCAAAAAACATCGCGGAGAACTGATCGATGGCAAACACCGATCCATCTTCGGTAACTACCGCTCTCGCGGGCGAGATTGAGGGCGCGGTTGAATGGCTGAAGCGGTCGGCGTTGCCGATCTGGGTCGATGTCGGCCACGATGCCGAAACCGGTGGCTTCTTCGAGCGCATCAATCTCGATGGTACGGCGAACCGAAACGATAATCGACGGGCAAGGGTACAGCCCCGCCAGATCTATTGTTATGCGGTTGGCGGCGACAAAGACGCGCCGGCTTCCTGGCATGCGGCGGCAACCACCGCATTTGCCTGGTTCGAGCACATCTATTGCCGGCCGGATGGTTTCTATGGCAGCCTTGCCTCTCCGACGGGCACTATGCTGGATGACAGCTTCGACCTCTACAATCAGGCTTTCGCGCTGTTCGCCATGGCGCAGATCGCGCAGACTTTCCCACCCCGTGCCGGCGAGATGGAAGACAAGGCTCGGGCACTTTTCGCCGGACTGAAGGCGACCTATGCCCATCCGCTCGGCGGATTCGAGGAAGGCGATCCGATCAAGCTGCCGCTGTGCTCCAATCCGCACATGCATTTGTTCGAGGCCAGCCTTGCCTGGGAAGCTGTGGCCGGCGATCCTGCGCCGTGGACGGCGCTCGCCGACGAGATCGCACGCCTTGCGCTCACCCGCTTCATCGATGCCAAGACTGGTGCGCTTCGAGAGTTCTTCGACCATGACTGGCGTCCCTATCCCGGCGACAAGGGCAGGATCGTCGAGCCTGGCCATCAGTTCGAATGGGCGTGGCTGCTAGCCCGCTGGTCGGCGTCACGCGGTGACGCGGCGGCGATGAAGGCGGCCACACGCCTGTTTGATATTGGCGCCCGGCACGGTCTTTGCCCATCGCGCGAGGTGGCGATTATGGGACTCTTCGATGATTTCACGATTTTCGATCCGATGGCGCGGCTCTGGCCTCAGACGGAATGGCTGAAGGCGGCGATTCTGCTGGCGAAGGTCGGCGATCCAGCTGACAGTGAGCGCTATCTCGCCCAGGCCCTGCAGGCCATACGTGCGCTCAAGAAATTCCTGGCAACGAAAGTAACCGGCCTGTGGTTCGACAAGATGCGGCCCGACGGCAGCTTCATCGAGGAACCGGCGCCGGCCAGCAGTTTCTACCACATCGTCTGCGCCATTCTTGAGGCTGACACGGTGCTCAGGCGGAGCTAGACACACTAGCAGGCAAACCCACAAGCGTGAGCGCATCCGGAATCTCGAAAGTATTCGGCGTGCTGATCATCGAACGAGGCAAGGATGCAAGACCAGGGGGCAGCATCATGGCTACGCATTTTCCGTTTCTCCGGGGCCGCCCCCAAGTGCTCTCACGGCTGCCATTCTCACAGTCCGGCGTCAGATAAGGAATATCGGTAATGGTATTTTCGTCCGTCATATTCATCTTTGTTTATTTGCCGGTCTTTCTGGCACTCTATTATCTCTGCCCGCAGCGGTATCGGTCCTACTTCATCTTCGTCGGTTCTTATGTCTTTTATGCCTGGTGGCGTATCGACTTTGCCTTGCTCATGCTGGCGACGACGGCATTCAATTACTATGTCGCAATGATAATACATCGAACACTTGATCAGAAGTGGCGCAAGCAGATTCTGATCGGTGCAATAATTGGCAATCTGGCGCTGCTTTTATACTTCAAGTATTTCAATTTCTTTGCAGACAGCGCCGCCCAATTGTTCAACCGGGGTGAGGCCTACAGCTGGTCTCTGCCGCATGTCATCCTTCCTATCGGCATTTCCTTCTATATCTTCCATAACCTCAGCTATATCATCGACGTCTATCGCCGTGATCTGGAGCCCTCGCGGACCTTTGTCGATTACGCAGCGTTCATTGCATTCTTCCCGCACCAGATCGCAGGACCCGTGCTGCGGTTTCATGACCTGGCGGAACAATTCTATCATCGCGAACACAACTGGTCGAAGTTCAACTATGGTGCCACCCGGTTCATGACCGGGCTGGCGAAGAAAGTTCTGATCGCCGACTCGATCGCTCCGATCGCCGACGCGGCCTTCGCCATCCCTAATCCGACGATGGCGGAGAGTTGGCTCGGCGCGATTGCCTACACGCTGCAGCTCTATTTCGACTTTTCCGGTTATTCGTCGATGGCAATTGGGCTTGGTATGATGGTCGGCTTCTACTTCGTCGAAAACTTCGACGCGCCGTATCGATCAAACAGCATCACCGAATTCTGGCGGCGGTGGCACATCTCGCTGTCGAACTGGTTGCGCGACTACCTCTACATACCCCTCGGGGGCAGCCGGAAAGGTGTCGCACGAACCTATTTCAATCTCGCGGCGACCATGGTGCTCGGTGGCCTCTGGCATGGTGCAAACACCACATTCCTGGTTTGGGGCGCCTGGCACGGCATCTGGCTTGCCATCGAGCGCTATTTCAACGTCTCGCCGAAGGCGCCTTTCCGAGTGTCGCGATGGCTGTTTACCATGCTGCTCGTCATCATTGGCTGGGTGTTCTTCCGGGCTGCGAACATGACCGAGGCGCTCGACGTGCTCGCGGGCATGGCAGGTCTGCAAGGATTCGCGCTCCGCAGCGATTACGCTTGGCAATTCACCGATTTCTCGTTCGTCGTGATGATCTTGGGTGCGGTGATTGCGGTCGCCGAGCCTGTTCTGCGCCGCTACTTCGCACTGCCTATGACGGTGGATCTGGTCAAAGCCAAGGAGATCGATCGTCCGCGGATCACTCGTGCGATGAGCGTCGCCGCGGTTGTTCTCGGAGTGCTGGCGATCGTCAAGCTGGTCGCCGACAGCGATACGCCTTTTCTCTACTTCCAGTTTTAAGGAGAGCAGAACATGGAAGAGTTCAAGTCTGTCACCGCCAATTCCGTCCTGATCGAGCCCCGTCCGTCTCAGGAAACGACGCCCGGCTTGCGTGTGCTCAACTATCTGCCCGCCATATGCATGGTTGGACTGTTTATCAGCGGTATCGGTGTCGTCGGGCACTTCTTCGCCAGCAAGGAAGCGACGGAACACTGGCAGCAGCCACGCACGGTGGACTACATCATCAAGGGCCACGAGGCTCTCAAGATCGAGGAAATCTTCAAGGACGTCTTTCCGATCCGGGATTTCTCCACCGGACTTCTCAACGCCATTAGCCTGGTGGTCTTCGACGAGACACGCAAGGGTCTGGTGAAGGGCGATGATGGCTGGTTCTTCTCTGACGAGGAGTTCAGCTGGAATCGCAAGTCAACGGCGATGGTCGAGAAGCATGTAGGGTTCGTGAAAGAAGCGGTTGCCGAGTTGAAAACGGCCGGAATAGAGCCGATCATCCTGCTGATCCCCGAGAAGGCTGATATCTATCGTGACAAGCTCGGATCAATCCAGCCTCCGGTGGGCCGAGGGACTTTCTATGATGAGATCCGTGCCCGCTTGAGCGCGCTTGGTGTGCAAGTGCCGGATCTTCGTGCGACCTTTCTTGAGGCACGCAAGGGAACCGACGTCTTCCTCAAGGCCGATACACATTGGACCGTTGCAGGGGCGGGCGTCGTGGCAGGGGAGACTTCTGCGCTTCTGGCTGCAGATGCGAGGCTGACGCGCGAGTCCTACACGTTGTCAGCAGAACCGGAGGTACCGCACAGCGGCGATCTCTTGAAGTTTGCAAAACTCTCTGTTTTCTCAGGTCTAGTGGCATTGCCGCAGGAGACGATTGCACCTCTGTCTGCGCAGAAGGCAGAAGCCGATCTTGATGATCTGCTCGCAGAGGTTACGGCTGGCCCGCAGCTCGCCTTGGTCGGCTCCAGTTACAGTGCCAATGGCACCTGGAGCTTCGAGGCGCAGTTGAAGGCAGCCAGCGGCGTGGATGTGATCAACTTTGCGGAAGAGGGGAAGGGTCCGTTCAAGCCGATGGAGACCTTCCTGACCCAAAAACTCCCACAGATGCAGGGATTGAAATACGTCGTATGGGAAATGCCGCTGCGCTATTTTGACGAAGCGAAATATTGATGCCCGGCAGGACATGGGCATCGCTCCGTTTGCTTCAGCAAGGGGCCAATGAGGCACTACTCCTCTCGGAAAAGGCGATGGGAGCGGTCCAGGATCGGCTTTGAAAGGTAGGAGAGCACGCTTCTGTCGCCGGTCGTGATGAATACGTCTACCGGCATCCCCGGCAACAAAGTCATGCCCTGCGGCAGTAGCCTGACCTTCTCCTTCGGTATCGAGATCGCCGCACGATAAAAGGAGGCGCCGGTGACCGGGTCGGCTTCGAGATCTGCTGACAGCCTGAGAATGGATCCCTGGATTTGGGGCGTGGAGTTTCGGTTGAAAAGCGCGAGATGGAGCGTCGCTTCCTGACCCACCCGCATCTGGTCGATGTCCCTGGGCAGTATTCTGGCTTCGACTTGAAGGGAGCCACCGCTCGGAACAATCTCCATGAGCGTCGCGGCCGGGGCAACGACACCGCCCACCGTATGCACCGACAGCAGGTGCACGATCCCGGTGATTGGTGCCCGGACATCGGTCAGCCGCAATTGTTCGCGCGCCTTGGCCTCGTCAACCACTAGGGCCGCCAGTTCGTTTGCGACGTCACGCAACTCGGTAGAAACCCCTTCAGACGTTTGCTGGTCCACCTGCATTATCTGAAGCTGCAATTCGGCAATCTTCGCTTTCGCGGACGAGATCGAAAAGAGGAGCTGACCGCGCTCGCCCTGCAGGCGAACGGCACTCCTGTCGAGGTTGTTCACCTGGGTGAAGGAAATTGCACCGGCAGCGAGCAGCTGGCGTTTTCCCGACAGCTCCTTTTCGACCAATTCGATCTCGCTCGATTTGGCGGTGATCTGGATACCCAGACCACTGATCTGGGCGTCCAGCTGCCGCAATTGCTCGGCAAGGCGCTCCTTCTGCCCCTTGGCTGCAGATTGTTTGTCCTCTAGCAGCCGCTGTTCAAGGATCGTCGATGCCTCGATTTCGTCGGGTTCAACGTAGCCTTTGATCTTTTCGGGCAGCCCGAATTCCGGGCGGCCGCTGCGTTCTGCCTGCAGACGCGCCTGCCGGACGAGCAATTGTGCTATCCTCTTTTCGATCGAGGACAGGCCGGCGCGGGCAGCCGTATCGTCTATCTTCAGCAATATTTCACCGGCCAGCACCGCCTGGCCCTCGTCAACCAGGAGTTCTGCGACGACTCCTCCCTCGGGATGCTGAACCTTTTTCGAGTTGCCGGCGATCACAACAACTCCGGAGGCGATGATCGCGCTCGAAAGTGAGGCCGTGGCAGCCCAGGCTGTCACACCTGCAAACAGCAGTAGCACCGCCAGAAGGCCAACCGCGAGATTTCTACGCAAAGACTGAAGTAGGTTTGCTGGGGGCCCGTGGGTCATGATGCGGTCTATCCGTTTTCGACGAGTGAATGAGCCCGCTGCAGCGGTTTTGGCTGAAACCGGCTGCTGGATCCGGCGGAGCCCTTGATCGACTGCAGGACGATTTCACGAGGGCCGAATGCGGTTGCGGTTCCGTTCTGCATCACGAGCAGCGCGTCCAATTGCGAAAGGATGCTGTCGCGATGCGTGACGATAATGACGATGCCGCCGCGGGCCTTGACCCCACTGATCGCCGCGATAAGGGCCTCGTCACCGGTGCGGTCCAGATTGGAGTTCGGCTCGTCCAGGACGACGAGGAACGGATCGCCGTAGAGCGCACGCGCTAGGGCCACGCGCTGTCGTTGACCCGCTGACAGGTTTGAGCCTCCGTCTAGGACCGGGGTCTGGTAGCCGCCCGGCAGGGAAACGATCATTTCGTGTACGCCGGCGGCCCGGGCGGCCTTGATGATCTCGGTGTCAGGGGCGGAGCGGTCCAGTCGCGCGATGTTCTCGCCGATCGTGCCAGGCAGGAGGTCCGAGCATTGCGGCATATATCCGACATATCTGTTCAGCATCTGTATCGGCCACTGATCGAGCGGTGCCTCGTCAAGCCGCACTTCACCGCTGCGCGCTGTCCACACGCCGGAGAGTGCGCGGGCGAGGGAGGATTTACCGGACGCGCTTGGCCCGATGATACCGACGGCCGTTCCGGCGGTTGCCCTGAAGCTGACATTGCTGACGTTCACCCGGCTCTGTTCACCCGGAGGGGACGCACTCAGCCGGTCGACCCGCAAGGACTGTGTGGGCGCTGGCAGGGCCACCTTGGGGTCTTCGTCCGGGAATGATTGGAACAGATCGTGGAGCCGTTTCCACGATTGCACGGCGGAAACGAGCGAACGCCAGTTGGCGCTCAGCAGTTCGAGTGGTTGGAGTGTCCGGGCAACAATGATGGACGCCGCAATGATGGTGCCCCCTGTCATCTGACCCTCCAGCACCAGCCAAGCCCCAAGCGCGAGGGAGCCGGACTGGACCATCTGCCGGGTGGTTCTGAAAAGGCCGGAAAACAGCCCGGCCGTGTCAACCAGCTGGAGCTGAATTCGTGCCTGGTGCCGATGTGCCTCCGTCCAGCGGACGCGGACCTGGGCAAGCAATCCCATCGCCCTGATCGACTCTGCGTTTCGGTGGGCCGCCTCGCCAAAGCGGTTTCGCGCGGCTATGGCGTCGGAAGCCGTGCGTGCCTGCTTTCGGGTACACAAAATGGCCAAGAACGAGAGCGTCAGGAGGATCGCAAGTGCGAAGCCGGCCAGAGCTCCGATTGCAGGATGCAGATAGAAGCACGTCGCCAGCGAGAGTGGCAGCCAGGGCAGGTCGAAGAGAGCGGTGACCACCGGACCGGAGAGAAAGGCCCGAATTTGATCGGCCTCCTGCACTGGTTTCAACACGTCTCCACCGGTTGGCATCCGCAATTTACCACTTGCAACGACGGTGATCACTCGTTCCGACAGGTCGTCGTCGATCAATCCGGCAATGCGGTTCATGACTCGCGCTCGAGTGATGTCGAGAAACCCCGAAAACAGATATATGCCGCCTAAGAGTACCGTGAGAACTGCCAATGTAGGTTCGCTACGGCTTGGAATGATCCTGTCATAGACTTCGAGCATGAAGAGTGGAGCGGCCAGTGAGAAGACGTTGATCACGCTGGAAAAGACAGCGGCCAGCAGCAGGGAATGAAAGATTGTGGAGTTCAGTCCTTTTGATTTGTCGATCTTCAAGTTTGGATCCTGCTCGATTGGACTGTCGATAGTGGCGAAAATTGAACAGCAAGAGATCTGGATTGAAAAAATGGGTGTTGCGATCGCAAGTCGGATGAAATCAAAGGATTTCGCTGGCTGCCGGTGCCGTCACGATTTTGTTCTGATTGCTATAGGGTCGAATTTCAGGCACCGGCTGCGCAGTGACATGGGAGTCTTGGCAGTCCGCTTGGACGTCAGAGAACGAAGTCACTGCTGACGAGTGTGACAACCCCGTCGACATGGAATGAAAAATCTGCGGAACCATCGCCGTCGGTGTCCCCGTAGACATAGGTTTCGGATGAACTGTTGACGTAACGAAGTTCACCCGCGATGCCGGAGAAGTCCTGGGTTCCGATGAATGCGAAAGCCTGGCCGCCGTCAATCTTGCTGTTTGCATCGATTGCGGACAGATTGAGGATGTCCCCTTCGTTCTGAGAGAATTCGTAGATGTCGTCGCGCCCGCTTGTGGTCAACGTCGTAGAATCGAGCGAGGTGAAAATGAAGGTGTCGGTGCCGGTTCCGCCATAGAGATTGTCCGCACCCGCATCGGCATAGAGGAAGTCGTTGCCAGCCCCACCATAAAGGGTATCGGCGCCGTCGCCGCCCACTAGCTTGTCATTGCCGTCCTGACCATACAGCCTATCGGCTTCCGCATAGCCGTAGAGATTATCGTTGCCTGAACCTCCGTCGAGTCGGTCAATTCCATTGCCGCCATCGAGAAAATCGTCGCCATCTCCGCCCTTCAAGGAATCGGCTCCGTCTCCGCCGTAAAGCTTGTCCTTTCCGGAATCGCCCGAGAGAGTGTCGTCTCCGGCCTCACCCTTCAGCGTATCGTCCCCGTTTCCGCCGGACACGGTGTCGTCTCCATCACCGCCATAGACGGCATCAGTTCCGTCGCCGGCGCTGAGATAGTCGTTACCTGCGCTTCCGCTTAGCTTGTCGTCCCCGGCCTGTCCGTAGATGGAGTCATTTCCATCTTCACCGGAGATTTGGTCGTTGCCGTCGCCCCCTCGAAGCTCATCCGCACCGCCGCCGCCATACATCTTGTCGTCGCCGGCTTCACCTTTCAGGACATCGTCACCCGCTTCGCCCTTCAAGATGTCATCGCCGTCTCCACCTTCGATGACATCGTTCCCATCACCACCATAGACGGTGTCCTGGCCGTCATCACCCGTGATCGTGTCCGCGCCGGCACCACCAACGACCTTGTCATCCCCAGAGCCTGCCCAAATCGTGTCGTCACCATCCTCCCCGCGCAGTGTGTCCGCTCCAGTTCCCCCAACGATCCGATCATTTCCGCCGCCACCCCTGATGCTATCGGCACCGCCATATCCGTAGATCACATCGGAACGGTTACCTCCTTTCATTGTGTCGTCGCTGGAAGTCCCTGTGGTATCAGTTGAATAGGAGGTGTCATGGGTATTGCCGGTGGTGTCGTCGAGCAGCCCGTCCAATCCTGCATCGGTACCATGTCCGAAGTCGAGCCCATAGAAGGAGACCTGTCCGGCGCCGGTGCTGTTGGTCTCGTTGCTACCGAGATAGGCCCCGGCCTTGAAGTAGAACTGGTCATTTGCCCATTCGGAGCCAACCTCAAGGGTTGCCGTGTAGGTCTTGCCGTCTGCATAGACCTCTACGGTGACCTTGTCGCCTTTTACTCTGATTAGATATGAGAAAGCCTCGCCAAGGGAAACGTTCGGCGTTGTGCCATCGTCACCCGTCAGCTGGTACGTGGTGGATGCATTGCTGTCGTTGCCGATATCGCTTTTGAAATAAACCTTGCCGTCATCCCAGTATAGGCGCACCAATTCTTCATCCGAGCCGTGAATTTGGCCGATGACGATCCGGCCCGCAGAGCCATCAGACATGAGAGGCGCGCCATCTATCTTCAGTGTCGCGGTCATCGTGCCGCCTTCACTTAACGACCAGGCCGCGAGCGAACCATCCGCCTCCATTTCCCGAAGCTCGGATCGAGCAGCAGTGGTGCCTTTGCTGACGGCGCCCTCGGTAGGTGCGTGAAACACCATCGCGCCATCTTCGCCGGTGTAGAAATATGAAGTATGCTCAAAACCTTCGAGGTCTAGAATTTCGTAAGCAACACCGTCCGTAGTCCCATTTTGGTCAATCGGAAGGCAAAGTTTCCAAAGCGCTAAATCAAAATTCTCTGAATTAACCGTCATGGCTCGTGCTCTCCGCCAGAATTCATCGCTTCCTGGGCGACAACTGATTTTCAGTAAGCCCTGAGGAGGATGCTAGGTGCTGCATATTTCGGGGTTGTTGACCAAAACGATACATTTTTAACCAACGACAACTGGAAAATGTAATATTCCCACTACCTGATGCCGGCGGTTCCACACCGACGCGACGATACGCAGGAGGGTTTGCCACCTTCCGGGCTCGTTCCATCGAAATGCTCAGCATGCGGGGCTTGCCGGTTGTCTGCAGATAACGATGCCGTGGCCGTTGCCGAGTGGAGAGCCTTCAGGTCTTTCACTCCTAGGTCCTGTTGACAAAGTGGATTCCCAAATCAGCGGAAGCGTGATTCAAGACTGCTTTTTAGGAGGCAGTTTTGGCTCGCGGCGACCTGACGGATATGGAATGGCGGATCATCGAGGGGCTGTTGCCCACCGAACGCGGTAGGAAGTCTCGGCCCTTGCACGATAATCGGCAATATCTGAACGGGATGCTGCATGTTCTGCGGGTCGGATGCCCTTGGCGCGACATGCATGAGCGCTACGGAAAGTGGAATTCGGTCTATGTGCGTTTCCGGCGTTGGGCCGAACAAGGCGTTTGGGACGCTCTGCTTGAGACCCTCGTTGAACTGGGGCTGACGGATGACTGGCAGCACATGATCGACAGCACCACAGTTCGCGGCCACTCTCAGGCTGCGGGCGCTAAAGGGGGACTTATCAGGAGGCTTTTGGTCGATCACGCGGCGGCTTTACGACGAAAATCCACGCCAGAGCAGACGGTCAGTGACGCCCTCTTGGCTTCGTCCTGACAGGCGGCGAGGCTTCGGACTACAATGCCGTTCCGGACCTGCTGGCGATACCACTGGGCAAGCCGAGACTGTTCCTTGCCGACAAAGGATATGACGGTAACTTCCTGCGCGAGGAACTCCTGATCCATGGGATCAGGCCGGTCATTCCGCCAAAGGCCAACCGGAAGAAACCGCCTGCCTGCGACTTCCGGGCCTATAAGGATCGGAACCGTATCGAGCGGATGTTCAACCGCCTCAAACAGTTCCGTCGCGTTGCGACCCGATACGACACGACGCGAAAATCCTTCTCAGCATTCCTTGCCCTGGCCGCCGCAAAGATATGGCTGCCATACTTTGTCAACAGGACATAAGGCTATCCAGTATTCCCGATGACCGGCCAGTCAAGATTACGGTCGAGCTTCCGGCGGCGGTGTTCAGAGATTTGCAGGCCTATGCCGCGATCCTCGCGCATACCGCTGGCGAAGCTGCACCACCCGACCCAGCCAAACTCGTCCCTCCGATGCTTCAGAGGTTTATGGCGACGGATAAGGGGTTCACCAAGGCGAAGCGTGCTGCCCCATTGTGGGAGAATTGATTTGAATTTTAAAGCCTGACCCACCGGGTCACCGTGCAGCGGGACTTGAGGTTTCTGGAGGCATCGTTGATGTCATGTCCACGATGCTTTTAAACGCAGGCAGATGTTTCGGACGGTTGACGATCAGATAGCTGCGGGAATTTCCGAGACGTCGTTTGAGGTGATCTTTGTAGGGCAATTGCTTTTTCGACTGCGTCAGTTCACTCCAGACGCGGCGTTGTGATTACGATCTGGTGCCTTGTGGAAAAATTGTAGAGCGTCAAAGCTTCCCTTAACGGTCGATTTTTGATACAAATCCTCGGAGAGTGAATTCTTAGTTCCGAGCTATCATATCAATGCCCGCACCCATCTCGCAGCGTCAAATCGCCCAAGACCTTCTGAAGGCGCGTGGAATTGCGCGGCTTGTAGAGCTGCGCGACGCTGGCGTAACGGCCGCTACGATGAGCCGCATGGAGCGGGATGGGGAGGTGCTCCGGCTTGCACGGGGCCTTTATCAGCTTTCCGACGCCCCGCTTGACTCCAATCATAGCCTGGCTGAGGCCGCCAAACGGGTACCCAAGGGGGTTGTCTGCCTTGTGTCGGCCCTCGCGTTCCACGGCCTGACCGACCAGCTTCCAAGACAGGTATGGCTGGCCATCGGCCAAAAGGACTGGACTCCGAAACCCGACAGCACGCCGATCCGTATCGTGCGTTTTACCGAAAGTCTGCTCAATGAAAGCGTAGAGAGCCATGTTGTCGAGGGTGTGCCCGTAAAGGTCTTTGGGATCGTCAAAACGATCGCGGACTGTTTCCGATATCGCAATAAGATCGGCCTGTCGGTGGCGATCGAGGGCCTCCAGGAAGCGCTTCGGCAGCGCAAGGCCACGCCCGGCGAAATTGCAAAACAGGCAGAGCACGGCGGTGTCATTACGGTGATCCGGCCTTACCTTGAGGCGCTGACCGCAAATGGCTACGTAGATCAAGAACATCGGCGCGTCGGTGCGCGCACGCCTACTGCAGCTCGCCAAGGCAAGTGGCCAGAGCTTCGACTTCGTTCTGACCCGATTCGCTCTTGAGCGCTTGCTTTTCCGGCTCAGTCAATCACCCTACGCAGACCGCTTCGTACTGAAAGGTGCGATGCTAATGATGAGCTGGTTCGATGATCCGCACCGCGGCACGCGCGATCTTGATCTGCTGGGCTTCGGCGATCCCAGCGCCGAGCCAATGCTGGCGACGTTTCGTGAGATCCTGATGCAGGACGCCGGTGACGGCGTGGAATTCGACGCTGATGCACTTCGCATCGACCGCATTCGAGAGGAGCTGGAATATGGCGGGCTCAGGCTAAGGACGACGGCCTCGATCAGCGGCGCCCGAATCAGTGTGGCGATCGACATCGGCTTTGGTGATGCGCTGGAGCCTGGCGCCGAAGAATTGGATTATTCTTCAATGCTTGATTTCCCAATACCCCGACTGCGGGGCTATGCGCGGGAAACCGTCATTGCTGAGAAATTCCAGGCGATGGTGGCGCTCGGGCTAGCCAACACTCGGATGAAGGATTTCTACGACATCTGGATTCTCAGCAGGTCGTTTGATTTCAACCAGGACAGGTTGGTACGGGCAATTACCGCCACTTTCGATCGGCGGGAGACGCCGATCCCAACGTTAATACCGGATGCTTTAACGGAAGCATTTGGCAAGGATCAGCAAAAGCAACGGCAATGGCGAGCGTTTGTTGAAGAACTTGCCCATAATCCAGGTGAATTGATGGCTGTCATCACGGATATCGCTGCATTCCTGATGCCTCATGCTGTTGTAGCCGCGAACCGGGGCAAATGAGCGGCCTGGTGTCTACCGTTGCCTGATGCGAAGCGTCGGCCAATGTGATCTGCCAAGGATATGGTAAGTTCTCTATTTGGTCTCGATCGCCATCTTGAGCCCATCCCAGTCAGCATACTTGTCGCCGGTTTCACGGATATGCGTATATCGCTTGAGGCTGATCCATGAGCGGTGCCCGCTGACAGCAGCCACATGAGGGATATTCCAGCCCATCTCAAATAACCGTGAGATTCCCTCGTGACGCAGGTCGTGGAAGCGGAGATCACTAATGTCCAGCAACTTGCAGGCTCGCGTAAAATTTGCGGAGATGGCGTCAGTCGAGTATGGAAAGATCTCTGACTTGCTCTTTGGCATGCTGCGGATGATCTGGATCGCCTGATCGGGAAGATCTACCCAAGTGTGATTTCCGATCTTTTGTCCAGGGTGCTTCATGTCACGGACAAGGATGCGTTTGTGTTCACTATCGAAGTCTTTCCATCTGATCCTCGTGATTTCCTCCTGGCGACGGGTTGAAAATAATGCGAACGCGATGACCTTGTGCATCGGCATCGCCTGGGGGACCTTTTTCCGCCGTTCAATGAAATGCACTATCAGCCGATCGAGTTCATCCAACGTGGGTCTTCGATCGCGCTGCGCTGACCGGATTATGATACCCATTCGGCGGGCAACTTTGACAGCGTCCTTCATCTCCTGCTCGTCGAGCCGATAGCCCCACATCGGCCGCGCGATTGCGAATATCGCGCCGAGATGACTGGCGTAGTTTCCGACGGTCTGTGGCTTTGCCGTGAGTGACTGCAGGAATTCAACAATGTCTTTCGATTTGATCGAAGAGCAGGGCATGTTGGCGATGTCGTAATTCTTGATGGCTTTCAAGACCTGCGCTTTGGTTCGGCCAACCCCTTTGACGGTTTCCTCGGTGTAGCGATCAATGACTTTGCCCAGCGTCGTCGGATCAAAATTTTTTGATGTTATGACCGCCCCTGGTTTGGAGAGTTCCCGTTCGCGTTTCGAAATCCAGGCTGCAGCCGCGGGACGTCTGTCAAAGGTCTCGGTCTCGTGATAAGTCACGCCATCCTGCATGACCCGCACTCGCGCCCGGTAGGCGACGCTGCCATCCTTGCGCTTGCGCGCGCTGATAGTGCCCATGGCCGGCTCCTAATTTGGTCCACGGATTATTGTATTTGGTCCAGTGGACCAAATCTAGTGCTAAAATCGGCGGAAACAACGCCAAACGAGTGTAAATGAGACGATGAAGAAAGTGCCGTAAGTGTCTGTAAAAAAACAAAACGTCAATTGCTTCAAGGCTCCCGTTTTCGCGGTTGCACCTATGATCGACTGGACGGATCGGCATTGCCGGTTCTTTCATCGGCAATTGTCGGCGCGGGCGCTGCTGTATACCGAGATGGTGGTGGCGGATGCGATCATTCATGGGCCGCGGGAGAAGCTCTTGTCGTTTAACGGTGAAGAGCATCCGGTGGCGCTGCAGCTTGGCGGGTCGGATCCGGGAAAGCTGGTCGAGGCGGTCAGGATCGCTTCGGACTATGGCTATGACGAGATCAACCTCAATGTCGGTTGTCCGTCGGACCGGGTGCAGTCGGGGACCTTCGGGGCCTGTCTGATGCAGACGCCCGAGGTGGTCGAGGCTTGTGTGGCCGCGATGAAACAGGTGGCGACGGTGCCTGTCACCGTCAAGTGCCGGATCGGGGTGGATGAGCAGGAACCGGAGGCGGTGCTTCCCGATTTTCTTGCCCGGATGATCGGGGCGGGGGCGGATGCGATCTGGATCCATGCCCGCAAGGCCTGGCTGAAGGGGTTGTCGCCGAAGGAAAACCGGGAGATCCCGCCGCTGGATTACGAGCTGGTCTATCGGATGAAGCGGGAGAACCCGGGTGTTTTCCTCGGCATCAATGGCGGGATCAGCGATCTTGATCAGGCGGTGGAGCATCTCTCCGTCATGGATGGGGTGATGCTCGGGCGGGCGAGTTATCACAATGCGACGCTTTTGACCGAGGTCGATCAGCGGATCTATGGCGAAGCGGCAAAGCCGGTCGACTGGGATGCGGTGCGCGATGCCATGATCGGCTATGCGGAGCGGGTGATCGCGTCGGGCGGGCGGCTCAACCATGTCACGCGGCATATGGTCGGGCTGTTCCAGGGCTATGCGGGTGCCCGGCGCTATCGGCAGATCCTGTCGTCGGAGGCGACCAAGCCGGGTGTTTCGCCTGACCTGATTGCCGAGGCCTTTGCGGCGGTCGACATATCCGGCGGGCCGAAGACACAGGGCGCTTCGAACAGCTCTGCGGCTGCCGAATAAGTTTTAGCGCGGCTTTCCGGCGTTTTTATGCCCCGATGCGAAAATGGCGTCCCGGGGGACGCCATTTGAAATCTCTGATCAGGCAGCCTGGATGTTGACGGCCTTGGGGCCCTTGCCCATGCGGTCCGGCTCGGTGTCGAAGGTGACCTGCTGGCCGTCCTGCAGGGTCTGCAGACCCGAAGCCTGGAGCGCGGAGATGTGGACGAATACGTCCTTCGCGCCGCCTTCCGGGGTGATGAAGCCGAAGCCCTTGTCCTGGTTGAAGAATTTAACGGTGCCCTTGGTGGCCATGGGAGAGTTCCTTGTTCCCGATTTCTTGTCGTCTGCGCCACGGCCGGCGAACCGGAAGCGGCTGGTTGAAGTTCCGCCGAAACGGAACCGTCGAGTGGTCGCGATAACGGGGAAAGAACGTCTACCGGCGGGAGAAGGCCCCCATGACCGCAAGCGCGGTCCATACAAGTCAGTCCAGTCTCCGGGATCTTTGGTGCCCGAACGCGACAAGAGGTAGGGGCATTTTCGGACCTTGGCAAGTATGAAAAGTCACAGTCGGGCCGGCAAAACCGCGCCAACGGGCTGAAATCCTTGAGATTTGAGGGGTGGTAGCGTTGCCATGGGCGGGGCAGGGTGTCTGCCCGGCGGTCGGCGCAGCCGCCATCGCCGCCGGGGACAGAGGATTGTTCCGTCTTGAAGCAGCCGCCATCCGGGGTTAGGGGTGACGTGGCTGGGCGCGGGAGTGGATGAGTATGGCAAAGACGGGTGCCGCAGTGATCGACCCTTACGAGCTCCTGGGCGTGGCCCGCGATGCGGACGAGGCCGCCATCAAGGCCGCCTATCGCAAGGTGGTGAAAACAGCCCATCCGGATGCCGGCGGCGATACGGAAGCCTTTGCCAGGATCGCCGCCTGCTACGAATTGCTGAAGGATCCCGTGCGCCGGCGGGTGTTCGACGATACCGGTTACGATCCGCAGCTCGCCGAGCCCGCCGACCTCAAGGGGTTGATGGTGCTGGAGACGCTGATCAACGACATGATCCTGGACGAGCGGGAGCCGGGCAGTTTCGATCCGGTTGCCGGGCTTCGGCGCAAGCTCACCGACGACATCCTCAAATGCCGCTTCCACATTCTCGAGCTGGAGCGCCACCGGGCGCGGGTGCGCAAACATCTCGACCGGCTCGGCCGGCGGCCCGAGACCGACGTGCTCGGCTCGATGCTGCGGGCCCGGGCGCAATCGATCACCGACGCCATCAAGGCCTCGGAGGTGCAGATCGCCGCGATCGAGCGGGCCTATTCGATGCTTGAGGGCTATTCCTACGAGATGGAGCCGCTGCCTGTCGAAGTGGAGGCCGAGGATCTGCCGAAGGCGGCGGAGTAGGCTTTTCAACGTTTTTCCCCTCCCAAACCCTCTCCACAAGGGGGAGGGCTTAACCCGCCGGCCCTGATCGCGGGTGCCCTTGCCTGCGGCATACCCCCTCTGTCGGCTGCGCCGACATCTCCCCCACAGGTGGGGAAAGTGGAGGCCGCGTGCGTCGAGGGGCGCCACCCTCCCCTTGAGGGGGAGGGTCGGACCACAGGTCCGGGGTGGGGTGACCACCTGTCCGGACATCCGTTGTCGCCCGGCGTGGGATCACCCCCACCCGCCGCTTTGCGGCGACCTCCCCCCTCAAGGGGGAGGTGGGTGGGCGCCCTCATGCCGCGGTGCCCTCAGCGCCGGCGTTGGGCTTTTCCGGTTTGCTGTGGTGCCAGGCGAGGCGGTAGAGGGCGGTCGTGTGCGGGTTGGGGTCGGTGGCCTGCCAGTCGGCGACGGCTGTGCGTTCGTGTTCGGGATGCGGGCCGGGGCGGGTGTGGATGCGGTGGAGCATGGCCAGTGCGAGGCGAATCTGGGCGGCGGTCTCGGTGTCTTCGGGCCATTGGCGGGGCTCGGTGCCGGGGCCGACATGTGGCTGCAACTGGCCAAGCAGGGTCTGAAGCGCGACGTGCGCCTCGGGTTTGGCCTTTTCCGCGCAGGGCGGCAGGCCTGCGCCCGAGGCCAGCGGCTGGGCCGCCCGCTGCGGTTCGCCGCAGCAGTGCCGGTTGCGGCGGCATTGGCGCCGCCGGCAGGTGAGGGGGACTGCGCGTTCGTCGAGGACGTCGCGCAGCAGGCGCAGGTCGAGCGGTTCGGGCTTGGGGTCGTCGGCGGTTTTTGAATCTGGCATGTCGGTCTCCTTGTCGTGAGGTGTTTCGGGAATTGGCGAAATAGGGAAATTCGGAATGCGTGGGTGAGGGGTGACCCCTCTCCCCCTTGTGGGAGAGGATACAAAATCGAGGGTTTGGCCCGATCAGGGCCAAACCTCAGATTTTGTTGGTGAGGGGATCGGTGATGGTGGCGGGTTCCCATATCCCCCTCGGTGGGGGAGAAAGCGATTTCGATGAATTAGGCGAGCGCAAGCCGCCTAAACATCTGAAATCGCAAGTGAGGGGGTCTGTTCGTCGTGCCCGCAGCACTGATCCCCTCACCAGGAAAATCTGAAGCTTAGGCGGCTTGCGCTCGCCTAAGCCTTCTCATTGCCTTCGCGCGGCGTCGCGCTCAGGCCTCCGTTCGCTGAAATCGATTCACTGGATCGATTTCTGGCCTTCGGCCAGCGCTTCGAAGCCTCCCCCACATGGGGGGAGGTGGAACTGAACTGTCAAAAATCCCAAGCTTCGCCGCCGGTCAGACTCGTCGTCCTCCGGGTGGGTCATGCTTGTCTCGGACGAGGCGCCAGAAGCAACCTGTCTAAGTAGTTTTATGTGGCTCCTTCCGGCGCCTCGTTCGGCGTCTATTCCCGCTGCATGCGTCTCTCTGGCAAGGCGGCGCCGGTCTTCGGGACCTTCGTCCCAAAGATTGACCGGGCGTGGGTCCGGCTGTGACAGAGTTCTCCTTGCGGAATGTCTGCCAGAGCCTGGCCGGTGGCCCGGGAGGTTCCCGCCGGATGGTGCACCAATCCGACCGGGACCCTCGCCCGGGGGATGTTTTAGATCATTGACGATCGTCCATCATCCCCGCCGTTTGTTTCGCCTCGCTGTCTGGGTGTTCGCGACAGCGCTGGCGCCTTGTCTGTGTGCCTCTGAGGCACGTCCTTCCGATCAGGGTATCCAGGTTTTGGGGCGCATCCGACCCCATCACCCTCGTCAAGCCCTTCGTCCGGAGGGAGACCGTTGCAGCGGGCCGGGGATTTGCACCTGCGAGAGTGCTCGCCCCCGGCGCCGGCCCCGCCTCGCCTGACATCGCATCGTCAGGTGTATCCGAGGGCGGGACGGGGATTAGGGTAAAACAGGGGAAATGGTGGGGGATGAAAAAAAGTTGTGACGTTGATTTTATTGGGGGATTCTTGAAAGTCGTCCCCCTTTTTTCGTGAGATGGGGCTCGCGCGGGGCCCATCTTCCCCCTTGTGGGGGAGAAAGCGAAATCGAGGAATTGGCCCGATCAGGGCCAAACCTCAGATTTCGCAAGAGGGGGGCTCGGTGAGGTGAGTGCCAGCGGAACCGTGCCCCTCTCCAGGAAAATCTGAAGTTTAGGCGGCTTGCGCGCGCCTATGCCTTCGATTTTCCGTTCTCCCCCGCATGGGGGGAGGTGGATCGGAACGTAAGAAACTTAGCGACGGACATAGGCAAGGTTATTGGTCTATCCCGTTGATTTCTTCATGCATAATTTTTTGGTATTCTGCATAATGGTATGACAATCCCCGGATCACATTAAGAAGATCTATGGTCATCTTGCAGCAGTAAACCGTAAGTCCGCTGGATATCACTATTGAATATAAATTAATATCGTCACCAATTAAATTAATAAGAACAACAAATGTGCAGCATATAACTATAGAAAATACTTGAACTATAAATACATAGTTTGGGAGCACCGTGTATATCTCAAATACGCTCATTTCCTTGAGGAAGTCGGAGAACGGAAATCTGGTCGCGATTTCGTTTATTTGCGTTAGGGCGGCTACCGTTGCTGCGCCGAAAAATCCATATATGACGATCATCGATGATAGAATGGAAATTGCGGTTGCGTCAGTAGTTTTTGCGGCTGATGTGTCGATAAATGCATAAATCAGAATGGACGGCGCTAGCACTAGTGCGAACAACCAGATCGGTACGAAACTGATTGGGCCGCGATGTTTGTAACCAAGCATTCTGGCTTTGAATATTGATTCTATGAGACCTGGCTGCTCAGCCATCGCTTGGATCCGTTATGAAGCCCTTGGCAATTGTTCTGATTTCCGTAACGTGCTCCTGAGACATTGGAAATTCATGTTTCATGCCAACAAAGTCGAGGCGTAGATCTTGGTCGAGATCGCTGCCGTTTTCATCGTCTAGTTTCCCCACCGAGTCTTTGCGCGGCTTGGGAACATTAATTTGAACTCCGCTCGGTGTTTCTGCTTTATAACCTGCAGTGGCGTGTCCACTTTTTTGTAGTTGTTGTACTGCAGTTAACAAGCCTCCGTTTAGTTCTAGCCTATCTCCCTTGTTTGCCTTCGTTTTTCCCAGTATGCTTCGGATATGATCGCGCTTTCGAGCTTCATCAAGCTCCAAACCTAGTTCTTCGCTATGCGGATTTACAGGGTGAATCTCGAAGTCGACTTCGAATACGCGAAAGTTCTCGATTGC
>CALSAF010000011.1:0-50169 GCA_943372805.1 Rhizobium sp. Q54 | reverse complement strand
GGAAGGTGATCCTGGCGCTTGTCCTCGTGCAATGGGCGACCTTTGCCCGCTCGGCGCGCAGCGCAGCGCTTGTCGAAAAGAACAAAGACTATGTGGAGGCCGCCGTGACACTCGGCATCGGCACGCCGCGCATCCTCTTCGGCCACCTTCTGCCCAATTGCCTGCCGCCGCTGATCGTCATCGCCATGCTGCAGGTTGCTAATGCGATTTCCGCCGAAGCCACCCTCTCCTTCCTCGGCATCGGCCTGCCGATCACCGAGCCCTCGCTCGGGCTCCTCATCGCCAATGGCTATCAGGTTCTGATGTCCGGCGAATACTGGATCAGCGTCTATCCCGGCCTGCTGCTCGTGCTGCTCGTCTTCTCGATCAATATCACCGGTGACCGCTGCCGCGAGATCCTCAACCCCCGTCTGGGCGAAAGGTAACCGCAATGACGACACCCGTTCTTGAGGTCATCAACCTCTCCACGCATTTTCCCACACGACGCGGCATCATCAAGGCCGTCGATGATGTGAGCTTCAGCGTCGGCTCGCGCGAAATCGTCGGTCTTGTCGGCGAGAGCGGTTCCGGCAAATCGATCACCGGCTTCTCCATTCTGGGGCTCGTCGATCCACCCGGTAAAGTGGTCTCCGGCTCGATCCGTTTTCATGGCGACGACCTGACGCGTCTGCCGCAAAGCGCGATGCGCAGCATTCGCGGCAAGCGGATTGCGATGATCTTCCAGGATCCGATGATGACCCTCAATCCGGTACTTTCCATCGGCACGCAGATGATCGAGGCGGTGCTGGCCCATGACAATGTGACACGAGAGGAAGCCCGTCGCCGGTCCCGGGATGCCCTGGGCATGGTGGGCATTGCCTCGCCTGAAGAGCGACTGGATGCCTATCCGCACCAGTTTTCCGGCGGCATGCGCCAAAGGGTGGCGATTGCCATCGCTCTCCTGCACCGCCCCGATCTCTTGATCGCCGACGAGCCGACAACGGCCCTCGACGTGACGATACAGTCGCAGATCCTCTTCGAGATCAAACGGCTGGCCCACGAGTTCTCCATGGCGCTGATCTGGATCAGCCACGATCTCGGCGTCGTGGCTGCACTCGTCGATCGCATCATGGTGATGTATGCGGGGCGTATCGTCGAAGCCGGCCTCGTCAACGACGTCCTCATCGACCCGGCCCATCCCTACACCACCGGTCTGATGCGTGCGATCCCGGCGGCCGTTCCGCGGGGCGAACCGCTGCGCCCGATACCCGGCATGGCGCCCTCACCCCTTGCCCGACCATCCGGCTGTTCCTTCCGTGACCGTTGTGACCGCGCAACGGAACTCTGCACCGACGAACCACGACTGAGTGCCGACGACAATCGCGAGTGGCGTTGCTTTCATCCAAACCAAGGGAGGGCTGCATGTTGGGCACCCCGCTGATCGAAGCAGAAGGCGTCAGCCGCCGATTTTCCCGCAAGCTCGACTATGCCGAGAAGATCGCTCGTGTCCTGGGTGCGCATGTTTCCGAAAAAACCGTACATGCCGTTGATCACGTCGATCTTGCTGTCAGAAGAGGCGAAGTGGTTGGCCTTGTTGGAGAATCCGGCTGCGGAAAATCGACGCTCGGCCGGGTGATGGCAGGCATCATGCCGGCAAGTGACGGTGAAGTACTATGGAAGGGCAAGGCGCTTGGCACGCTGAAGGGAGCGGAAAAGCGACAGGCGCGGCTCGCCGCCCAGATGATCTTCCAGGATCCGATGTCGACCCTCAATCCGCGCAAGCGGGTGATCGACATCATCGGCGAAGCTCCCCTGGTGCATGGCCTCGTCTCCCGCGCCGGCCTTCGCGACTATGTCACGGAGCTTGCGCAGCGCGTCGGCCTCGACCCTTCCTATCTCGACCGCTACCCGCATCAGTTTTCCGGCGGCCAGCGCCAGCGCATCGGTATTGCCCGCGCGCTCGCGGTCAAGCCGGAACTGCTCATCTGCGACGAATCCGTCGCCGCACTCGATGTCTCCATCCAGGCGCAGATCCTCAATCTGTTCATGGATCTGAGAAAAGAACTCGGCCTGACTTACCTTTTCATCAGCCATGATCTGAGCGTCGTCAAACATATCTGCGACCGGGTCGTCGTGATGTATCTGGGCCGCGTCGTCGAAACCGGCACGCCGGACGAGCTGTTTGCCAATCCGCAGCACCCCTATACGCAGGCGCTGATCCGCGAACTGCCGAGCATCAGCGACAGGCAACGTGACTTCACGCCGGTGAAGGGCGAGATCCCCTCACCGCTCAATCCGCCATCCGGCTGCCACTTTCACCCGCGCTGTCCGCATGCCTTTGCCCGCTGCCAAGAGGAAAGACCCCTCTTGCTGCAAACCGGCGCGGGTAATGCCAGCGCCTGCCACCTGTCAACGCCTGCCATCTGAAGTCGAAGAAAGCCCGGCGACAAGAACCGCGCCCTTCAGCACCGTCCATGAACCGAGAGAGGATCCATAACAATGTATCGCAAGACATTTTTCGCCGCGCTGATCACGTCAACATTGCTGGCGTCACCCTTTGCCCATGCGGCAAATCTCACCATCGGCAGCTCAACCGAACCGTCATCCATCGACCCGCAGTTTTCGCGTACTGGCAACAACCAGAATGTGGCCATGCAGATCTTCGACCGGTTGCTGGAAACCGACACCACCATCGGCATTCACCCGGCATTGGCGACATCCTGGACCAATATCGATCCCCTGACCTGGCAGGTGAAGCTGCGCGAGGGCGTCAAGTTTCATGACGGCTCGACGCTCACGGCGGAAGACGTCATCTTCTCGCTGACGCGTGCCAAAGACATCCCCAAGAGCCCGGCGCCCTTTTCCGGCAATGTCGCCGCTATCGACACCATGAAGGCACTTGACGACCTGACCATCGAATTCAAGACGAAGAAGCCGGCACCCGACTTCATCGAGCAGGTCGGCTTTGTCTATATCGTCAGCAAGAAGGCGGCAGAAACCGCGACGATCGAGGATTTCAACAGCGGCAAAGCCGCCATCGGCACTGGAGCCTACAAGTTCCAATCCTGGACACCCGGCGACAATGTGACACTGATCCGCAATCCGGATTTCTGGGGTGAGAAACAGGATTTCGACACCGTCACCATCAAGTTCATTTCGAACGATGCATCACGCGTCGCGGCCCTTCGCTCCGGCGATGTCGATCTGATCGATGCGGTTCCGCCGGGTGATGTGAAGACATTGTCTTCGGTAGAAGGTCTCTCGGTCTTTTCAATCCCATCGTCGCGGCTGATCTATCTGGCTTTGGACAGCGCCCGTGACCAGAGCCCGTTCATCACCGATAAGAGCGGCCAACCGCTGCAGAAGAACCCGTTGAAGGACAGGAAGGTCCGCCTCGCCCTGTCGGATCTCATCAACCGCCAGCTGATCGTCGACCGTATCCTTGACGGCTCAGGCGAGGCTGCCGGCCAGCTTGTTCCGGGCGGGGTTGCAGGCAATGACCCAACGATCGAGGTCCCGGCCTATGCACCCGAAGACGCCAAGAAGCGCCTCGCGGACGCAGGTTACCCGGATGGCTTCGGCATTACCCTGCACACTTCCAACGACCGCTTCCCCGGCGATGCGGAAACCGCGCAGGCGCTGGGCCAGATGTTTGCCCGAGGCGGCCTGACGGTAAACGGGGTCGTGGCACAGCCCTACAATGTCTACACAAAGGCTGCCTCTGCGCAGGAGTTCAGCGCCTTCATCTTCTCGATCGGCAATTCCACACCGACCTCGGCAACAGGCCTGCGCAATCTGTTGATGACCAACAACAAGGAGGCCGGCACCGGTTCCTTTAACCGCGTGCGCTACAGCGACCCGGTCTTCGACCAGATGATGCAGGAAGCCATGGGCGAGTTTGACACGGAAAAACGCATCGAGCTTCTGCAACAGGCCACAAGCCTTGTCTTCCAGGACATACCGGTCATCCCGCTCTTCTGGCAGAAGGTGCACTGGGCCGGCAAGGCTACGCTCTCCTACGACGCCAACATGACCGAAGACACGAGCGCAACGCTGACGAAGCTTGCCAAGTGATCCTCCAGCGGACGCCGCCCTGCGGCGTCCGCCTCCTGCTTGTGACCAAGGAATAAAGATGAATATGCTGGCGTCTTCCCGCCTGGAGGCGATTGCCGACGACGTGATCGTGGAACGCGACGTGATGGTCGCGATGCGCGACGGTGTGCATCTTGCAACCGACATCTACCGCCCGGCAGAGGCTGGACGACCGATTGCCACACCGCTTCCGGCAATCATGGAACGCACGCCCTATGGCAAGACCGAGCGTTCGCGCTCGGAAATCGAAGTGGGCATGGAAACGCCCATGAGCCGCCAGGAGGTCGCGCTGCATTTCGTTCGCGCCGGCTATGTGGTGATCTTCCAGGATTGCCGCGGCCGCTATGGCTCCGAGGGCGAATTCTCCAAATATGTCTCGGAAGCCTATGACGGCTTTGACACGGCAGAGTGGCTAACCACGCAAAGCTGGTCGAATGGCAGGTTCGCGACAATGGGCCTGTCCTATGCTGCCCACACCCAGGCAGCACTTGCCTGCCTCAATCCGCCGGGCCTTGCTGGCATGATCATGGATTCCGGCGGATTTTCCAACGCCTACCAATGCGGTATCCGCCAGGGTGGCGCCTTTGAGTTGAAGCAGGCAACCTGGGCCTTCAACAATGCCCGCGAGGTCGCCGACAGCGTCGCGCGTACCGCTGTCGAAGCCGAGGACATCCGCGCCTGGTTCCAGGCCATGCCGTGGAGCGAGGGCATATCGCCCATTCGCGAAGCCCCGGAATACGAAGCCTATCTGCTGGAACAATGGCGCAGCGGACGCTTCGATGACAGCTGGCGGCGCGTCGGGCTATACATGGAAGGTTACTACGACACCTTCCCCGAAGTCCCGGTTGTTTTGATGTCCAGTTGGTACGATGCCTATGTGAAATCGACGCTCGACAACTATGCCGGGCTTTCCGGGAATCCCCGCCGTCCGCTCTCGCTGATCATGGGGCCATGGCTGCATGGCAACCGCAACAGCACCTTTGCCGGCGACATCTCCTTCGGACCGGAAGCACCGCTTGGCGGCCGTGTGGCGAAAAGCTGGCTCGACTACCGCTTGAACTGCTTTGATCGCTGGTTGAAGGGCAAGGCTCAGGATGCGAGCGCGCAAGCGCAAGTTCATTATTTCCTCATGGGCAACGGCAACGGACGCAAGACCGCAGACGGTCACCTCAATCATGGCGGACGCTGGTGCACATCGTCGACCTGGCCGCCGCTGGAGACCACTTACCAGGCGTTTCACCTGCATCAGGGTGGCCGATTGAAACCGAATGAAGCGCCGCAATCGCCTGTCGCATTCTCCTATGACTTTGACCCGAACGATCCCGTGCCGACCATCGGCGGCTCGCTCACCAGCGGCCAGCCGATTTTCGAGGGCGGCGGCTTTGACCAGCGCGAAGCGGACCGCTTCTTCGGCTGCCGCAAGAACGGGCTGCCGCTTTCGGCGCGCCCCGACGTTCTTACCTTCGAGACCGAACCGCTGGCCGATGACCTTGCCGTCATTGGTCCCGTCACCATTCAGCTACATGTCACGTCGAGCGCGCCAGACACCGATTTCACCGCAAAACTGATCGATGTCTATCCGGCCAGCCATGACTATCCGCTGGGTTTCGCCCTCAACATCACGGATGGCATTTTCCGCTGCCGCTACCGGCAATCGTTTGAATCTCCCTCGCCCATCGCCCCGGGAGAGGTTTTCGAGATAACCATCGAGCCATTCGCGACGGCCAATCTGTTCAAGAAAGGCCACCGGATCCGGCTGGATATTTCCTCGTCAAACTTCCCGAAATATGACGTTAATCCGAATACCTATGCGCCGGAGGGAACCGGGCGGCTGAAAGAGATTGCCCGCAACACCGTGTTCAGTGACCCAATGCGCCCTTCACGCCTGATGTTGCCGATTGTCCCTGTCGGCTCTCTCTCGTTCCTCAATTCGGAAGCAAGCCCGGCGGCGGCTGTTGTATCGCCATGAGTATCACCATCGCCATCACCGGTCAGGCCCTGATCCATCGCCCGCTCGATTTCAACTGTGTGGGCGCGACCGAACTGCTCGCCTTCCTCAAGGCAGACGCAGTGATCGGCAATTTCGAGGGTGTCGTTCAGGCAGAGGGTGCCTGGCCGACCAAGGTGAAGACGGTCCATGCGGTGAAGCCCGATGCCATTGCCTCGCTGGCAAGGCTCGGTTTTACTGCCATGGCACATGCCAACAACCACGCCTTCGATCTCGGCCCGCCGGGGATCGCGGCCACCCGTGCCGTGCTGAACCAGCATGGCATCCTGCTTGCTGGCAGCGGGCAAACCCTGGATGAGGCCACGCGCCCGGTGGAATGGTCAGTCGGTGAGCGGACGATTGTGCTGTTTTCCGTCGATCTGGGGCCGCAGGGAGAGATCGCATACGCCGGCAGCGACCGTGCCGGCATCGCACCGCTTCGCATGAAGCGCAGCATTCAACTGCCAGCCTCCGACTACGCAACCATCGCCGCGATCCACCAGGCGCTGGGCGACGAGGCACGCCTTCGGGCGCGCCGTCGGGTGGGCTATAGCGCTGCCGTGGATCAGGGCCTGGAGGCCCTTGGCGCCCATTTCAAAATCGGCGCACGCGTGAAATCCGAATGGTCAGTCAACCACGACGACATGACTCGCCTCACTACGCAATTGCGGCTTGCCAAGAGCCAAGGCAGGATCGTGCTGCTCGCCCTCCACAATCACCACTGGGATGCCGACTGGAGCCGCACGCCGTCCTGGCTTGACCGCCTGAGTGAAGAACTAATCGATGCCGGGGCCGATGTGATCATCGGAACCGGTGCGCCCGTCATGCAGCCGATGCGGCTTTACAAGGGGCGCGCCATAGCACCCGGCCTCGGCAATTTCATTTTCCACACGGCAAGAGGTGACACCTATGACGAAGAGGGTGTCGATGTCTGGCGAAGCGTGGCGGCTCGCCTGACGCTCAAAGAAGACGGGCACTGCTTGAAGGTCGAGATCATGCCGATCAGCGCCTCCCGCCTGGGTCATAATACGCATGTTCCGCTGCCGCTCGGGGGTGAAGAGACCCGCGAGATAAAAAAGCGGTTCTGGCCAGAAGGCTGACACGCAAATCAAGCGTCAGGTGGCGCATGCCACAACCCGTCTTCACCCTTGACGAGCATAGGCGTGGCCAATGTACCGAGCACCCGCTCCGGCCAATGCGGCCGCTCCTCGGCCATCGCCTTTCGCCAGCGATCCGACTGCAGCATCGCCGCACCCACGACCACCGGCTCGATCCCGCAGGACTGCAACAGCGACAGCCCGGCCCGGATCGATGTGCCGCTTGAAATCACGTCATCGATCAGCGCAACGCGGCAGTCCTTCAGAAGGGGCAGCATGCGCGGGTCGACATACAGCCGCTTTTGCTGGTCCGGTGTGGTGATGGAAGACAGCGGCACCGACAATTCGTCGGAATACCAGAATTTTCGCGAGGTCCCGAGCGGCACATAGCGGTGTTGTCCGAGCTTCTGCGCCACCACCGAGGCCAGCGTCAGCCCGAGCGTCGGCAGGCCGACCACGACATCGGGGTGCAGCACGGACAATTGCCCAGCGAGATCATCGGCCAAGGCATCAAGCACCGCGAAACTGGCCTGGTTGACGATCAGCGAGGCGAGCGCATGCTGCCCGTCCGACAGCGGACGGATCGGCAAACGGATCTGCCGTCCGTCGGCAAGCGTTGCCGGATAGAAGTTCGCATGCCCGCCCGAAGGATCAAAGCAAGAAGGCGGATGGATCTCCTGCCAGAAATCATGGGGCTGCATGTCTTCATCCTCGAAAATCGCCCGCGCGCCAGCCATCAAAAACATGCCAAGGCACAATGAAGCGGTTCAAATCGCTCAGTTTTCCATCTATACCAAGAGCCCGACGAATGTAACCTTTCTGCGCGAACGGATGGGCCTTGCGCCACGCCTGCCGCGCTTCTTTTTCCAGAACCCCAACGCACCGGAACCCCATGCAGATCAAGCCAGACATCGCCGCCGACCTCGCGTTCCTGACCGACCTTCGCCGCGATCTGCATCAATATCCGGAGCTCGGTTTCGAGGAAACGCGCACCAGCGCCATCGTCGCCAGACTGCTGGAAGAAGCAGGCATCCAGGTCACCCTTGGCCTCGGCGGCACCGGCGTGGTCGGCACATTGCGGGTGGGCAGCGGCACACGCGCGATCGGCCTTCGCGCAGACATGGATGCGCTTGCCATGCCGGAAAAGGCCGACCGGCCCTACAAGTCGAAAGTGGACGGAAAGATGCATGCCTGCGGCCACGACGGCCACACCACCCTGCTCATCGGCGCCGCGCGCCATCTGGCCCGAACCCGCAACTTCTCCGGCACGGTCCACTTCATCTTCCAGCCCGCCGAAGAAGGACGCGGCGGCGCCCGCCGCATGGTCGAGGACGGATTGTTCAGGCAATTCCCCTGCGATGCTGTCTATGGCCTCCACAACCTGCCAGGTCTCGACCCTGACGAAATCGTCGTGGTCGAAGGCCCGCAACTGGCATCCTCCGACAGCTGGCGCATTACCTTTCGCGGCACCGGCACCCATGGCGCCAAGCCACACCTCGGCAAGGATCCGATTACCGCAGCCGCGACGTTCCTGTCCGCATTGCAGACGATTGTCGGTCGGGTTGTCGATCCGTTGCAGCCGGCCGTCGTCAGCGCCTGTTCTGTGCAGGCCGGCAATCCCGAAGCCCTGAATGTCATTCCTGATACGGTCGAGATTGGCGGCACGGCGCGAGCCTATTCGGCAAGTGTGCGCGACCAACTCGAAACCGAGATTGGCCGTCTGGCAAAGGGGACTGCGGAGATGTACGGCATATCGATGGACTACCATTTCCAGCGCCGCATTCCGCCTGTCATCAACGAGCCCGATGCCACCCGCCGCGCCCTCACCGCCGCCCGGACCGTCTTCGGCGACAAAGTCCGCACATCTTTCCCGCCGTCAACGGCGGGCGACGATTTCGCGTTTTTCGCCAACGAGGCGCCCGGTTGTTATGTCTCGCTCGGCAATGGCCCGGCGATGGACGGCGCGCTGCATCACAACACGGCCTATGACTTCAACGACGAGGCCATCGGACCCGGCGTCAGCTTCTGGAGCACGCTGGTCGAGCAGGAACTGGCGCCGACCTGATCACGGGACTGCCGCCAAAGTATCTGCCAGGACCGGACTGTCCAACAGCCTGCCTGTGCCGACATCGGCGATGCCACGGTCTGTCTGGTGCGGGCCGGCATTGCAGGCGAGCGTTGCCCCGAAGCAGGCCTTGAACACCAGATAGGGCGGTTGCCAGTCGACGATCCGATCCATGGCCGCGCGAACGGCCGCGAAATCGCCGGCGACCTGCTCAAGAGTCTCATCCGAGACGAGGCCTGACAGCGGCAGAGGGAGGAACGCATCGACCCGATGGCTCGAAACCACGGCCATGCCGCCACCTGCCATGATCACGGCATTGGCGGCAATGGCCATATCCTCCGGATCGCTGCCGAAGACGGTCAGGTTATGACTGTCATGCGAGACTGTTGTCGCAAAGGCACCGCGCCAGTGCCCCCAGTTCTCGAGGAAGCCGACCCGAGGTCGGCTGTCGCCCCGACCGTGGCGATGGGCAACGGCAATCAGCGTCGTGCCCTCTGGCGGCACCACGAACCCCTCCTCGACCAGAGCCTCTCGCTCTCCCCACTCGGTGAACCGTGGCCGATTGATCGTGGCAATCCTCTCGGCTTCACCATTCGAGGCAACCCGAAAATCATCAGGCGTCAGAGGTGCAATTTTCATCGACTGCAAGAGTACCGAGGGATCGCTAGGACCTGGCGTTTTCAGCAGGCATCCGTTGCGCGCCACCGGAACGCCATTGGCGAAAACCAGCCGCGCCTTCAAATCCGTCAGATCGTCAAAGACGACGATATCGGCGCGTCGCCCGGCAGCAATCAGACCGAGATCGGCGCGACCGAGGCGCTGGGCCGCATTCAGCGTTGCGGCCCGCAATGCCCAATCTGGCTTCAGCCCGTAGCGCACCAGCCGGCGCACCACGTCATCAAGCCCGCCCCCCATTAAAAGGTCGTCGGGAAAGACGTCGTCCGTGCAGAGCGTCACCGATTGCGGCAGGTGGCCAAGCCCGTTGAGTGCTTCGACAAAGTCCGGCAGCAGGTGATCATGCGAACCGCGCAATTCGATCGTCAGTCCGGCCCTGAGCTTCGCCATCAGGTCTTCACCCGACACAAGCTCATGATCGGAGCTGACGCCGGCCGCCATGAAGGCCGCGAGATCGCGTTCCTGGAGGCCTCGGGCATGGCCGCAGATCAGCTTGTCCGAGGCTAGCCCGGCCTGAACGATCGCGCTCATGCGTGGATCGCGATCGATCACGCCGCGCATGTTCATGACTTCCGCGACGCCGCCAACCTCGGGCCAGGTCAGAAGATCGGCGATGACATCGGCATCGAAATCAGCGCCGTTCAGCTCCAGTCCCGGGGCTGACGGCACGCAGGACGGCGCAAGCAGGATCATCCTGAGCGGCAGCCCGCGCGCAGCTTCAGCTGCATAGCGGACACCCGGCACCCCGTGCACATTGCCGAACTCATGCGGGTCCCAGACGACAGTTGTCACGCCGCGTGGTACAACGGCGCTTGCGTATGTCGCGGGCGTCACCATCGAGCTCTCGACATGCATATGCGTGTCGATCAGTCCCGGAGACAGATAACCACCGTCTGCATCAAAGATATGGGCAGCATCCGTCCGGCTCCCCGTCTCATGGACACTGGCAATCAGCGGTCCGACCAGACCGATATCGGCAGCACGAAGCTCGCCCGTCACCATGTCGACGACTGTGCCATTGACGATCAACCGGTCAAAGGCTGCATCCCCTCGGGCAGCGGCAATGGCCCGCGCCCGCAGACCTGCATCGTTCAGGTCCGCAGGCTCTTTCACCACCGCCGACGTCACTTGGCCGCCTCCCATTGCAGCGCCCCGCAAACAATTGCCTTGAGCGCGGCAGCATCGCAGTCCGCCAGGAACTCGGCGTTGAATTCGGCGTGCGAGGCCCGGGTCTCGACAACAGTCCGTCCCCGGGTCAGGCCATTGCCACATTCCATGTCGATCCGTGCAGGCTGCACGGTGACGAGATCGCGACGAACAAAGGCGGCAGCCGCTGCCGGATCGTAAAGCGCCATAGCCGAGCGACCCCGACAGATGGCGATGTCGATGAAACCCGCCAGCAAATCGGCAATGAGCTCGGCATTGCGCCCCCCTGCCTCGCGGATCGGCACAACATCATCCGGCGTCGCCAGCACACGGCGGCAGAAATCGAGATCGACCATGCGCAGCGGCAGGCCATGCGCCAGTATGATGGCAACGGCTTCGGGATCCGCCAGCGCGTTGAACTCCGCCGATGCCGTGTGATTGCCGCGCGTCAGGCCTCCGCCCATCCAGGTCAGATCATCGATCCGTGCAGCCAGATCCGGGCGCGCCAAAGCCAGAGCCGCGATATTGGTCAACGGTCCAAGCGCCAGAATGCGACGGGGCGCCGGTGTCGCTTCAAGCCAGGCACAAAGGGCGCAGAAGGCATCGCCTTCCGGCAGATCATCAGAGTCTGGAAGTGTCAGACCAGATGTCGGAATGCCGGTCTCACCGAGGATCGCCTGTGCTGTCTCCAATGCGCCCATCACCGGTTTTGCCCGGCCGCGATAAGCTGGAAAGCGCCAGCCAAAGGCCTTTCGGGCGCCGGCTGTATTGCGCAACACCTGGTCGAGCGGTGTGTTGCCAAACACCAGCGAGACGCCGTCAATCTCAAGGCCCGCATGCAGCACGACCAGGATGGCCGCAATGTCATCGAACCCCATATCCGTATCGATCCAGATACCCATGATCGTCTACCCGAACCGTTTCAGAGGGGCGGCTGTGTCAACCGGGAGGTCGAAGGCAATTTCGGTGCCCAAGACATGCGCCGGCAAAGCCGCATCCGCTTCCGCCTTGATCACGCCAAGTGGTGTCTCCAGCACATATTCGCGCGTGCCGCCTGCAAAGGAAACACCGCGCACGACCCCCATCAGAGGACCAGCCCCCAAGGGGATCGCACGCGGGCGCCAGGCAAGACCCGCCGCCACGGGGAACTCGCCTGAAAGAGTGATCTCGCCACCGTTCGTGACAAGCTTGCCATGACGGAGGGCAAAGATGTTTTCGAAGCCGACGAAATCGGCAACAAAGCGCGACACTGGCTGATTGTAGATTTCCTGAGGTGTGCCGATCTGCTCGATCGCGCCACCCTTCATCACCACGATCCGGTCCGCCAGCGCCAACGCCTCCACCTGATCATGGGTGACGAAGATCATCGTCACACCGCTTTCCTTCTGGACACGCTGCAATTCGGTGCGCATTTCCAGCCGCAGCCGCGCATCGAGATTGGACAGCGGCTCGTCGAGCAGCAGCACCTTCGGCTCCATCACCATGGAGCGTGCCAGGGCCACGCGTTGCTGCTGGCCACCGGACAGTTCCGGGGTCTTGCGGTTGGCGAAGGCGGACAGGCCGACGGACGTGAGGCCCGCCGAAACCTTGGCCTCCAGTTCGGCACCGCGCATGCCCTTGAGCTTCAGACCGAATGCGACGTTTTCGAACACAGTGAGATGCGGAAACAGTGCGTAGGACTGGAAAACGAGACCGACGGCCCGTTTGTTGGCCGAAACCCGGGTAATATCCACGCCGTCGAGGCTGATCTTGCCGCCGACCGGGTTCATCAATCCGGCGATGGAGCGCATGGTTGTGGTCTTGCCGCAGCCGGAGGGACCGAGAAGTGCCAGCAACTCGCCCTTGCGGATCTGAAGATCGAGATCCTTGACGGGGATCGTCTTGCCGTAAGCCAGAGACAGCTTGTCGAGTGTGAGGAAGGATGTGTCAGACATAACGGGAGAACCCCAGAAAACGTTCGGCTGCAAAGACGATGCCGATGGACAGGAAGGCGAGCAGCGAAGAAAGGGCTGCGATCGACGGATCGAAGACGATTTCCATGTATCCGATCATGTCGACCGGCAGCGTGCGCACACCCGGACCCGACAGGAACAGGGAGACCGGCACCTGGTTGAAACTCGTGACGAAACCGAGAATGAAGGCCGATAGGATGCCGCCGCGAATGTTCGGCAGAACCACGCGCAGGAACGCCCCGAGCCGCGACGAGCCCAGCAGCACGGCCGCCTCCTCGATATCGGAGCGCAGGTTGTTGAGGCTCGCAGAGACGACGCGCACCGCATAGGGGAGAACCAGCGCGGTATGGGCGAGAAACAGCGCCAGTGTGATCGACACACCGATCGGCACGACGAAATAGCGCAAGAGCGCCAGGCCGACGATGATGCCGGGCACGATGATCGGCGCCGAGACGACGGTGCGCACGGTTTCAGCGAAGGGGAGCTTGTAGCGCGACATGGCATAGGAGGCAGGAATGCCGAGCACGAGTGCAGCGAATGTGCCACCGATCGCCAGAAACATCGACATCAGGAAGCTCTGGCGAAAGCTCTCGACCGTGAACACCTTGACGATCCACTTGAACGAAAAGCCCTGTGGCGGGAAGGCAAGCGTATCGCCAGCCGAAAACGAGGCGGCAACGATGATCAGGAACGGCCCGATCAGGAAGATCAGCACCAGGGCAAGCGTGATCGGCGCAAACAGTCTCTGGATCATGTCTTGTTCCTCGCCGTTGCGATGCGCTTCAAGAGGATGTTGGCGGCAAAACTCATGACGATCAGGATAAAGGCGATGACGCTGGCCGAGACGAAGTTATTAGCGACCGTCACCTGCTGGTAGAGCAGGGTTTCCAGCATCAGCACCTTGGATCCGCCCAGAATCGCCGGCGTGATATAGGCCGTCATCGACCCGGTGAAGACGAGCGTTCCGCCGACCACCAGGCCTTCCCGGGTCAGCGGCAGAATGATCTTCCAGAACACCTGGAACCAGTTCGCCCCGAGCACGCGCGCCGCCGGCACGACATCCCGCGGCAGGTTTTCGAGCGCACTGACCAGCGAAATGATCATCAGCGGCAGGAAAAGCTGCAAAAGGCCGATGAACACCGCGGTTTCGGTGAACAGAATGCGGAAGGGTTCATCGCTCAGGCCGACAGCCATCAGGGCCTGGTTGACGATCCCGGTGCGCCCGAGAATGACGATCCACGCATAGGTACGCGCGACGGGCGAAATCATCAGCGGAAGAACGACGAGCCCGACCATCCGACCCTTGGCGCCGGGCGGCAGGCTGACAATCGCATAGGCCGCCGCATAACCGATCACCGCCGCGACCACGGTGACCGTGGCGCCAAGCCGAAGCGTGCGCAGGAAAACCGTACGGTTGAGCGGCTCGGAGAAGAAATTCGAATAGGCCGACAGCGTCCAGCCATCGGCGGAGCGAAACCCTTCCGACAACAGGAAGATCACCGGCACGAGGAATACCACGCCGGCAAAAATCGCCGCCGGCAGGGCTAGCGCCAGGGCTTCAGCCCGGTTGTTGAACATAGGATCTCGCCCTTGATAGAGGTCGCCGAAGGGTCAGTCGGGGCGCGACGGCGAACTCCTGTCTGGTCGCCGCGCCCCTTTGCCTTGGGAGGCATACGTTTGGCCAGAGAGCTTACTGGCCGACCTTGGCGTTCCACTCGGAAAGCCAGGCATCGCGGTTGTCGAGAGCGACAGCCGACGGGATAAGCTTCAGGCTCTTGGCGGTCTCCTCACCATAGGTGATGTTGTTGGCGACCTCTTCGGAAACCTTGACGTCCCGGTTGGCCGGGCTATCGACCAGTTTTTCGGCAAGCTTGGTCTGAACTTCGGTCGAAAGCCAGAAATCCATGAATTCCAGCGCAAGATCCTGGTTCTTCGAGCCCTTGGTGACGACCATGACATTCATGCCGCCTGTCTGGCCTTCCTTGGGCGTTGCCCAGCCGAGCGGCAGGTCGAGCTTGGTGAACGGTGCCCAGGAGAAGCGACCTATCGGTGCGGCCCAGATTTCTTCCTGCTGCATCAGTTGCACAAGCTGCGAGGACTTCACATAGAAGGTGACGATCTCGTCCTTCTGTCCACCGACGGCTTCGATCGCCCCCTTCAGATCCGGCGTATCCTTGCCGAGCGCCTGCCCCAGCATGTAGAGGGCCGGCGGCCCCTGGTTCGTGGTCACATTCGGAAATGCGACATGGCCGACATATTCCGGCTTCAGAAGATCGGCCCAGGACTCGATCTTCATCTTGTCGGTCCGGTAGACGATCGATGTTGCGTAGAACGTGTAGCCAACGCTCATGCCGTCGCCATTCGGATCCTTGGCGATATCGTAAAGCTTGTCGAAGTTGCTGAGCTTGGACGTGTCGATCTTTTCGATCAGATCGCCGCGGGAAGCCGAGAGCGCGTCCGCCATGGAAACCACCGCCATATCGATGACCGGGCTTGCCTTGTTCGCCTCGATCTTGGCGAGCCGCTCGACGCTGTTGCCGGTCTCGACCACCAGCTTGCAGCCGCATTTCGCTTCAAAGGGGTCATAGACGATTTCCTTGAACTCATCCTGCGCGAAGGCATAGACCGAAATGGTCAGCGTCTTTTCCTGCGCCTGCGCGCCTCCCATGGTCAGTATCAGCGCAGTGGCCGAGGCCAGCATTGTCTTGGTCATAGGCGTTCTCCTTTTATCGGTTTTCTTGGGGTCTTCACGCAAAGCTTGGGTCTTCACGGAAAGAAGGTGGCGGCGTGGAGGTCTGACGTATGACCAGTGCCATCGGCACGCTGCTTCGACCGGCGGCAGCCACGGTGCCCATGGTCGTTCTGAGTGTGTCATCGCTATTGCCGGCATCCGCCTCAATCACCCGCACAAGAGCGGTGATGGCAATCTCGGCGATCGCCGCCATGTCCATGCGCACGGTAGTCAGGCTCGGCGTGACGACCGAGGACCAGACGAGATCGTCGAAACCGATCACGCTGACATCCCCGGGTACAGAAATGCCGGCGCTCTGCAGTTCCGTCAGCGCCCGCAGTGCCAGCAGATCGGAAACGGCGGCAAAGGCGGTAAACCCTTCTTCAACCTTGGCTTTCAATCCAAGCGGGCAACCCCGACCGTGCCGCTGCTCATGCGCTTCGATCCACAGCACATCCGCCCGCCCTCCGACCGGCAGACGTGATTTCATCCCGCCGATACGGTCGACCTGAACATTGGAAGCTGAGTTGTTGCCGATCAGCAGCAACTTACGATGACCAAGCGACACCAGATGCTCTGCAACAACCTCGCCACCCTGCCAGTGATCGGCCGAAACCGTATTGCCCGGGGTCGAGGGACTGTCGATGACAGCAACTGGGCAGCCAATGTCGGCAATCCGGGTTCCGAGCCGCGGCACGATGACAATACCATCGACGCCGCGCTCGATGAGCCGATTGATCGCCTCCGTCTGCATCGACACGCTACCGCGCGAATCCGCGATCAGAACTCCGTAACCGGCACTGCTCGCAGCAAACTCGATTGCCTGCGCAATCTGCGGGAAGAGCGGGTTGGCGATATCAGGCAGAACAAGTCCCAGCACGCCGCTGCGCCCGGTTCGCAACGCCCTGCCGACCAGGCTGGGCGTATAGCCAAGCTCTTGAGCCTTGGCCCTCACGTTCTCGATCAATTCCGCCGACACGCGTCCCTTGCCCGACAGCGCATTGGAGACAGTCGCAACCGAGACGCCGAGCGCCTTTGCGATATTGCCGAGATTGGCACCTGGTCGTTGGATTGCCACTTGCGGCAGCTCCACATGATTAAACGATTAATCATCGATAAGCCAGCCGATGCGGCTTGTCAACCTGTGGGAGACGATGGGGTGCCACCCGGAATGAACGGGTTAGTTTTGCGAACGAGCGTGGGTTTGAAGGACCGGCAGAAAGCTGGACTGGGCCACTGTTTAGGCACACCAGACGATCTCATTGAGGATTTGGCCTGTTCGAGTTTCATTGCGATGCCCGAGCAAGCGCAGACCGACAAACGCTTCACATCGGAATACGGAGACCTGCGCGCATGCGCGCGATTGGTCCGTGGCCACGCGCAGACCCAAGAATTGAGCGGGGCAAAGACAACATGGTGGCAAAGGCAAATATGAGCTACTGTTAAAACGTGTACTCACTATGGGAGCAGAACAGCGGAGATCAGACGGACACTTTAAGCACCAACTCGGTTTCACACCAAAGGGGGTCTACGCATGGAGATCAGGCAAGTACTACCCGAAAGCTATAATCAGTTTGCCGGGCCGATCGAAGCCGACAGAGCACTCTGGACCAATTTCGACCAAACGAGCGCCGTGATGCAGGAAATTGGCCGACTGGTGGTAATGGCGGGGCTGCAGGATGTGCTCTGCTTGCGTCTCCTGCACCGGCATCACCTGCTGGAGACGGGAGTGATGATGCTGGAACTCGAAGCTCGCGCCGCTGGCGGCAGGGCGCTGATAACGACACCGACATCAAACGAAGCGGCTTCCGATGTCCTGCCGAACATGCTTGCAGTCACGGCTTTCGGGCTGGCAAGTGCGGAGTATTCGCACGCATCCGTTTTCACATCGCCTGAGAGAATTGCCGAAATACTTGAACAGAAGACCGTTCTGGCTGCCATTCGCAAGCTTATCATGGCCGCCGAACTGCAATCGGTTCTGGCGATCGGCTTTCGCAACAAATCCTTCTTTGACGCCGGGGATGTCGGCTCGATGATGATAGAAGTGACAGACGAGGCCAAGGGCCAGAGCATCATCACCTGGCAACCAGCTGATCACATCGGCAAGGTGATCGAAACTCTGTGGGGATTTGAGCCACGGCTAGCCGGCGAGACTGATGAAGGCGGAGAAGACACGCCAAAACCATCGGAAGACATCGGATCAGGGACGCCGGTCATGAGCTGCGCAGTCCGCTGCTTCGTCGGGTGCCGCGAAGTAGAAGGCATCCACAAGGCGACAGGGCACGAAGCCCACCATCTCGGCATGCCCGAGAACAAACCAAAACCCAAGCCGAAACCCGACAATGCCTCTGATACGCCGCCCCTCTGGCAGTAGATGCCAGCCCCACCAAGGCTCAGTTCAACAGCAAGACTGCGCAAGCTAAACTTGCGCAGTGACGCTCGCCTGAAACAGATCGACCCGCGGCGAAGCCTGGCTCCGCACGTGGCTTAATGGTCCCCGTTCAGGCCCACCGTCTCATCGCAGATGGTATTTTGCATCCACATTGTTGATCGCCTGAACATTCAATGCGGAGCGACCGTTTTGGTCGAACACCTGCGCCAGGAAGGCATCGACAATGGTCTTGGCCAGTTCCGAACCAATGACGCGCGCGCCCATGGTGATGATCTGCGCATTGTTGGAGAGTGCCGCCCGTTCTGCCGAGTAGGTGTCATGCGTCAATGCTGCGCGGATGCCCGGTACCTTGTTGGCGGAAATGCAGACGCCGATGCCCGTACCGCAGACGAGAATGGCACGGTCGTATTTTCCGGCAAGAACCTCGTTTGCCACGCGGTCTGAAATATCGGCGTAGAAGGCGTCGGCACCAGCTTCGGTGCGAGAGACTTCAGACACCTCATGCTTGTCCTTGAGGTGATCAGCAAGGATCCGGGCCAGCCCTTCGCCGGCGCTGTCTCCTGCAACTGCGATCTTCATGATATGCTCCTCCTCACAAGTTGGTGGCGCATCTGGAGAGGATGTCGAGATAACCCTCGACATTCCAGGCAGAGCGCCCGATGAAAAGCCCGTCGATATGCGGGCAGGTGATCAGCTCTTCGCAGTTCTGCGCATTGACGGAGCCGCCATAGAGGCAGGGCGCCTTGCGCCCGAGGACATCTTGCGTCACCGCAATGATCTCGCCCTGGCGGGCATCGGCATAGTCCGAGGTGGCGGGAATGCCGTTGACGCCGATGGCCCAGACCGGTTCATAGGCCAGCAGGATCTCGGCCTGTTTCTGTGGCCCGGTGAGTTTGGCGAGTGCGCCGCGCACCTGTGTTTCGAGGACTTCGGCGGCGCGACCGGCTTCCCGTTCGGCAAGCGTCTCCCCGATGCAGATCAGCGGGACGAGCCCGTGGCGCACCGCAGCCTCGACCTTCAGCCCGACAGTCTCATCCGTCTCGCCGAAATGGGTCCGGCGTTCGGAATGGCCAAGCTCGACCATGTCGAGATGGCAGTCCTTGAGCATCGAGGCCGAAATCTCGCCGGTCCAGGCGCCGTCATTGGCCCAATGCATGTTCTGTGCGCCAACCTTCACGGAGGTCCCTGCAAGCATGGCCTTCACCTCGCGCACGGCGGTGAAGGGCGGAATAACAAAACGCTGGATGCGCGGATCACGCCCGGCATCGGCAGCCTTCAGGCCCTCGGCAAAGGCCTTCGCCTCAGCCAGCGTCTTGTTCATCTTCCAGCTGGTGCCGATCCAAAGATGCGCTTGGGTCATGCGGCGGTTCCCGATTGTTTTGCGCGTTTGTCCAGTGGGTTATGGGAGGATCCCCCAGCCCGGATCATTGAAAAATAATCGTCATTGCCCACCTGCCCGCCCTTGAGCGCGATCTGGAGCCCATCGACGGGTCCGCCATGCGCCACGCAGAGTGGCGAGCCGGGGGTCTGCGGCAAAGGCAGTTTCAAGGTGAGTGCGGCAATGCCCATTTCCCCGAGCGCATGGCTCGACGTATCGCCGCCTGCCACCACGGCGCGGGAAAGACCGGCACGGGTAACCAGCTCCACCTGGATACGCCCGAGAGCCCGCCCCAGCCGATGGCGGGCATCACCGGACTGATCGAGCACGGCACCCTGGTCCGCTGCAGGTCCAAGGGCCGTGTAGAGAACCACGCTGCGCCCGGCGTCGAGGGATGCAAGGCCGGCGCGAACGGCATCTGCGATCCGCGCCTCGCTGTCCTCACCGGAGAGCGTCACTGGATCGAGCGCGACACCATCAAAACCATGGCCAAGCGCATGGCGGATCTGCCGCTCGGTGGTGGGCGATACGCTACCCGACACCACGGCCAG
The DNA here is from genome assembly GCA_943372805.1 of Rhizobium sp. Q54. GTDB lineage: Bacteria > Pseudomonadota > Alphaproteobacteria > Rhizobiales > Rhizobiaceae > Allorhizobium. The sequence goes on along the minus strand of CALSAF010000011.1, from coordinate 30,124 downwards.
CCGATCGACGGGACCGGGCGACGCAAAGGCAGGCTTTTCTCCGATCAACCCTGCCGCACTCCAGGTCGGGATCAGGGCATATTCGACGCCGGACGAACCGCAGACGAAAACACTGCCCGTCTGGCGCAACTGGTTCCAGAGCAAGGACCCGGCAGCCCTTTGTGTGTGCATATCGAGGACATCGATGAGCAGGATATCGGCCTTTTCCGGCCCCTCGCCCGCCAGAAGCGCCACATTGTCCAGAAGCGTGGATGAAAGCCCGGTCTGCAGCGCAAGATGGAGCAGGATATTGGCTTCCGTCATCGGCGTTACCGGATGGCGGGACATGACCGGATGCCGGTCGATACGATAGTTGCGGCCCTGATAGGCAGCGAACAATTCACCAAACGCCGTATAGCGCCGGATCTGCGGTGCGCCGACGATCAGCGGCACCGTCCCTGCCCCGAAGACCGCCCGGCCAATCTCGATGGCCCGACCGATATTTCCCACCTGCACGGAGGAATCGAACGTGGAGCAGACCTTGTAGTGGCAGAGTTCAGCATTCAGCGTCTTCAGCCACTGGAAGCCTGAGCGCAGGTGGCTGTCCATCCAGTCCGGTGACTGGCTGCGGCTGGTGCCAGCCAGACCATAGGCGCGCGCACCGGCAAAGCGCTGCATCAACGCATCATCCGGCTGTTTCAGGAAGAGCACCGTCTCAATGCCGTGCGAGGCGAGCGCCTCCATCACATCGGCCGAACCGGTGAAATCATCGCTGTAATAGGAGATCAGCGGACGGGTCATGGATTATGCCGCCTTGCCGTCGGAGAATTTGTCGATGGACTGTGCCAGTTCCGGGTGATCCCCGGCGTAAACCGCAAGTGGAATGCCGGCGACCGCCGCTTCCCAGGCCTGCCGGACCGCGCGAACCCCGGCGCCCGGACCGCCGGGATGGCTGACGATGCCACCGCCGCAGAGATAGAGCAGATCCGTGGAGCCGCCGGTCACGGCAATCGTATCCGGCGCCTGCCCTCCCCATTGACCGGAACCGATCACCGGCAGCGCGACATCATCCGGCGAGAACAACGGCGTGGTCACCGCCTGGTAAGACCGCGCAAAACTTTCGTCCGGCTCCCAGTATTTGACGCGGATGCCGTTGATCTGGAACTGATCGACGCCGAGCAGGCGCCAGAACTGCTGCCAGACCGAGAACTCGAAGCCGAGCCCCTGGTGGCGCGTCAGGATATCCCAGCCATTGCGATGCGCATGCAGCACGAGACCGGAACGCTTGCGCAGAAATGACGTGCCGCCGAAGCCGATGGACTGGATATTGACGACAGCGCAATTGCCGCCGGCAGCCAGAACGAGATCGTGATTGCGCATCATCTCGTCCGGATCGGCATGGCTGATGCCGAAGGCATACATCACCTTCTTGCCGGTCTTCTGCTCGTGATCGAGAATGCGCGGCATGATGGCGGCCACCCGCTCCTTTAGCGGAGAATAGGCGGGGCTCATCAGTTTCTCGTCGTCCTTGATGAAATCGACGCCCGCCTCAAGCAGCTGTGAGACCATCTCCGCCGTCTCGTGCGGACGAAGGCCAAGCGCCGGCTTGACGATGGTACCGATGATCGGCCGGCCCTTGACGCCGGTCAGCGCGAGACTGCCGGAAACGCCGAACTGCGGCCCCGGATGGGCTGCGGCAAATTCAGGCGGCAGATGCATGTCGACGATGCGGATGCCCGTCATGCCCTTGATCGAAAAGACGCCGCCGATGGCAATCGTCATAAGCGCGGAAAGATCGGTACCCACCGCATCCAGCGGAAACTCGATATCGACATCGGCGCGGTTGAAGCTGGTCGCCGTACCGGCCTCATCGGGCAAAGAGGCAACGGATACGGGCGACAGTGGACGCACTGCCGTGACACGAGCGGCAACACGTGCCTTCAGCTCCTCGGTTTCTCCCGGCAGGGCAACGAATGTCCCGGTGGACTGGTCGCTGGCGATCTTGGTGCCCATGGCTTCAGCGGAGCCTGGCGTTTCAATCCGGTACGTCAAACGGATCACGTCTTCCTCCTCCGTATCCCTGCACTCAGCTTGTAGAAGCTTATCAACTGGTATAATGAGTATTTATGTGATTGCAAGCTGCGGCAAGAAAAAGTCGTTGCGCCAGTGGCTTCAACTGCTATTCAGAAGCGTTGACATCAGGTGGCCCATGAGCATCGTTTCCGAACCCATCCTGCGCAGAAAAATTGCCGACGAGGTTTTTGCCCGGCTCAAGTTTCTGATCGAAAGCGGCGAGCTGAGCGCCGGCGATGAAATGCCGTCCGAGCGCGAGCTTATGGAGCGCTATGGTGTCGGTCGCCCGGCGATCCGCGAAGCCATGCAGGCGCTGGCCAGCAAGGGACTGGTGGAAATATCTCAAGGCGAACGCGCCAAGGTGCTGCGCATCACGGCGGAATCGATCATCCGCCAGGTCGACCTTCCGGCAAAGCTGATGCTCTCGGGGTCAGCAGACTCGCTCGAGCATCTGAAAAGCGCCCGGATCTTCTTCGAGCGCGGCATGATCCGCGAGGCGGCCGTCAAAGCGACGCCGGAACATATTGCCGAACTGGAGGCGCTTCTTCAACGCCAGGTGCAGAACCTCGGCAATGCGGATGCCTTCATCGAAGCCGACATGGATTTCCACCAGTACATCGCCAGCATCTCCGGCAATCCGATCTTTGTCGCCGTCAGCGGCGCCATGCTCGGATGGCTGAAGGCCTATCATTCGGAAATGCTGATCTGGACCGGTCGCGAGAACTTCACCCTCACCGAGCACGAGGAAATCATCCGGGCGATTGAATCGCGCGATGCGGATGTCGCCGAGCAGGCGATGATTAAGCATCTGGAGCGGTCGCGGGCACTCTATGCCCTGAAGAACCGCAAATAGCGGCGTCTCAGACCGCCTCCCAGACGATGCGCGCCACCGCATAGGGCGCAAGCGCAATCGGAGATTCCTGCATGCTGCGCGCCTCAAGGCCATTTGATGCAGCGGCGATCATTGTGGTTTCATCCAGCAGGACAATGCTTGCCCCACCTCCGATGCCAAGGGCTTGCAGGTCGACGTCGATGGGGCTGCGGGTCACGTTGACCAGTACAAGCGCCCGGCGACCGTCATCGCAAGACGCACCAAAAGCCAGAAGGCCACGCGACGAACCTGATTTAACGGCGCGGCCCTGCCAGCCAGCAAAGGATGTCAGCAGTTCGATGCTGCGCCCGATCGGGCGAACCATGCCCTCCGGCACGGGCTCTTGCGGCCCGGCAAACAAACCGAAGGGTCCGGTCAGTGCAGTCAACGTCAGTTGCTCCAGCCCGGCGGGAGCATAGGCCGCAGCATAGCCTGTGGCAAAAGCTGCGCCGAACAAGCCGTTGTGTCGCGGATCCCTGTTCGCCATGGCGGTCCTCTCGCCATTCGGATTGTCCATCGTACGGCTACCATAAGGGTTCTGGCGCATGGCAAGTGTCGATGGTCCGACGCGATAGGGCTTTTGCCCATAGACCGCCCGCAGCGATGTCCAGATGAACGGCAAGGCCTCAAGCGTCTGCATGACGCTCAGATCATCGGCGGCATGCACGATCGGGTTGGTGGCATGGCTGACGAAATCGAGGGGACCTGCGGGAACGCGCTTGCGGTTGATTTCCGTGAAGTAGCTCAGCATGCCGCCGCCCAGCCGAATGCCCGGAAATGCCGCTCGTGCCGCCGCGTAGACCTCTTCAAGCGGTGGGCAGTCCGGCCATTGGCTGCCGGGCGGCGTTGATTGCCGGTCGACAGCAGGCGACACCATCACCGCATCCAGCCGCAGCCCGGCATCGGCCACAAGCTTGGCGATTGCGCCGAGTTCCCCGGCGAGCGGGCCTTTGCATGGCAGCGCGATTTCCAGCGTGATCGCGCCGGAAAAGAGGGCCGCAAGCGCGGCGAACGCCTCGATATCGGAAGGGCCGTGGCCCGCTGCCGGGTCGAAATGCAGAAGCAAACCTTTCGCGCCGAAAGCGCCGTGAGACGCCAGTGCCGAACGCACTGCGCCGGCCTCTTCGGGCGTCACCACAAGCCCGATCTGCGGAAGAGGCCGCAGATCTTCGCCCCAGGTGAGGTGAACAGGCCGGGCGTCATGGCTCCCGGCCTGCGGTCTTCCGGCGCGCCTGTCCGTGACGGTCAGAGTAACGGCCTGCGAAACAGTCTCCCCCGTGACGATCTCATAAGGCCAGGGCAAGGCCAGTGGCCGCACATAGGTCTTGTACGAGGCATCCGACCAGTTTCTCTGATCTTCCATCTCGAACGTGTCGCCCTCCATCCGGCATGCCGCGTCAATGCCTGGCATCACCGAATGGGTGAGCGCGCGGATCTCCTGAAACGGCTGCCAGGGCTCGATACGGTCGGGAAAGACGGCATATTCCATCGAGCCGTCCACATGCTCCACCGTCACGGGCGCACCAGCAACACCGACGATCGGATGCAGCACGCAAAAGCCGCAGCGATTGGTTTCAAAGCCAGTCGGCGTCTCTGCCTGGGCCTTGAAGGTCAGGCTGCCCTTGCTCGACAGGGTGATGACGGCGCGGATGGAAAGCGTGCTGGCATCAGGCCCCTCGCAGACCGCGCGATAGGAGACCGTGGTTTCCCCCTCGCCCTGTTTGATCGTCAGATCCGCAATCGCCGGGCTATAGGTGCCCCAGTCGCGGTCGCGCACCACAAAGGCGATGGCGCGCAGAACCTCAATCCCGTCGAAGGCAATCTCCCGAAGCCCGCCGCCGACCAGTTGCGCGCTCAGCAGGCCGGCGCGCAGCACTTGCACGGGCGGTTCTGGAACTCTTGTCCCGAAAAGCCTGAAGGCGCGATCCGCAGCAAAGTCATCACTCATGCGAGCAATGCCCCGATTTCCACCACCTGGCCCGACGCCGCACTCTGATAGGCGGCTTCCACCAGTGCAAATGTCTTGAGGTTATCGGCGCCAGACGTCGAGGTCTCCCGGCCCGTCTTCCATGCATCCACCCAGTGCTGCTGGATGAGAAACACACTTTCCTGGATATTGTGCCAGGGCCGCGAAGCAAAGGGCAAGAGTGCCGGCGATACATCGGTCGTGACCGTGCCATCGCCATTTGTAACCGTCAGACGATAGCCTTGCGTCAGGCGCAGACTTCCCGCGCTGCCATCCAGCTCGATAAGCGTTTCGGGAAAGGGCTCTGTCTCCTGGCGGGTCGCATAGCTGACATCGACGATGGAGGTCGGGCCGCTGTCGTGGTCGAGAAGAATGGTTGCCACATCCTCACCCTTGATGTCGGGGTTGATGCGCCGTGTTCGGGCCGTCAGAGAGCGAACATCCCCCAGGATGAAGCGGGCAATATCCAGCGTGTGAATGCCGAGATCCTCGATGATGAACCGCGGCGTCTCGCCAAGATAAGGCTGCGCCGCAAAGACATCGAAACCGGAGCGGAAGGAAAAGCGGCCCCAGAAGGGGATGCCGATCGCACCGCTGTCGAGCACCTTACGTACCGCCTGGATCGGCGTCTGCCAGCGGAAGTTCTCGTGGATCATCAGCTGAATGCCGGCCGCCTTTGTCACCGCCACCATGGCCTTTGCATCGGCAAGGCTTGGCGCAAAGGGTTTCTGGCAAATGGCCGGCACTTTGTGGGCTGCCGCCATTTCCACCAGTGCGCGGTGGCTCTGCACGGTCGTTGCAATGTCGACGAAATCAAATCCGCCATCGGCAAACATGGCAGCTGCATCCGTGTAGCGGCGAGAGATGCCGAACTGGTCGCCGACGATTGCCAGGCGTTGCGGATCGCGATCGCAGATGGCGACGATACCGGCGCCCTGCGCGAGCGCCCAGCCATGCATCTGATTAACGGCGAAAAATCCGCACCCGATCAGGGCTCCCCGAAGCTCTGCCATATCCGCTTATCCCTGCTTTGCCATCTGCATCAGTGTCACGCGGGCCTGAAGCTTGCGCTGTGCCTGGTCAACCACCACGGCAATGATGATGACAAGCCCCTTGATGACCATCTGCCAGAAGGACGACACGCCCATCATGACAAGACCATCGGAGAGAATGCCGATGACAAAGGCGCCGACGATGGTTCCGCCTATCGTGCCGCGCCCGCCGGACATGGAGGTACCACCCAGAACGGCAGCTGCAATGGCATTCAGTTCCAGATTGGTGCCGGTGGCCGGATGGGCGGCCATCAGTTCGGACGAAATGACGAGGCCGACCAGTGCGGCACAAAAGCCCGAGAACATGTAGACGAACATCTTCACCCGATCGACTCGGATGCCCGACATACGCGACGCGCGCTCATTGCCGCCCACGGCGAAGATATGCCGCCCCAGCGGCACGAAGCGGGCAAAATAGGCAGCGCCGAGCGCAACGACGACCAGCATCCAGATCGAGACGGGAATGCCAAGCCAGGTGCCGGACCCGAAAATGGCATAGCCGGTATTGCCAAGCTCCGGCTTGCCCGCAAGGTTCGGCAAGGTCTGGCCGTCGGAAAACAGCAGCGCGGCACCGCGCGCCACATAAAGCATGCCGAGCGTGGCGATGAAGGGGGCCACGTTGAGGCGGGTGATCAGGAGCCCGTTCAGCGCGCCAATCGCGATACCGACTGCGGTGACCATGACGGCCACTTCGAGAACATTGAAATATACGGTGTAGCCCATCGGCAGGTCGATGCCGTTGAGGATCAGCCCGCCGGCGATCATGCCGCAAAGGCCGACAATTGACCCTACGGAAAGGTCGATGCCGCCGGTGACGATGACAAAGGTCATGCCTATGGCCAGAAACGCGTTTTGCGTCGCGTGTTTCGACATCAGGATCATGTTGGCCGTGGACAGGAAGTTCGGCGCGAAGATCGAGAAAAAGACGATCACCGCGATCAGCGCGATAAATGTGCGCAGTTTCATCACGGTCAGCAGCAGCGAGCCGCTGCCGGACGGAAGAGCCGTTGCCATGGGGGTCGCCGTCGTCATCTCGCATGCATCCTTCTGGTCTTGTGTCCCTCACTCGAGGCTTTCACGATCATGTCCTCGCTCGCATCCGCGCGATCCATGACGCAGACGAGGCGTCCGCTGCTCATCACCGCAATGCGATCGGACAGGGCCATGACCTCATCGAGGTCAGATGTGGAAAACAGGATCGCCAGCCCCTCGCCTGCAAGCTTGCGCATGGTGCGGAAGACATCGGCCTTGGCGCCGACATCGATGCCGCGGCTCGGCTCGTCCATCAGCAACACCTTAGGCCCGGTCATCAGCGCCTTGCCGATCACCACCTTCTGCTGGTTTCCGCCCGACATCGACGTCACCTCGAAAGCCGGATTGCGCGCCTTGATCGACAGGCTGCGGATGGCACCGGCGATGGCCTCGTTTTCCTGTACGCGATCGATATGGAAGCCGTAGCGGATAAACTGGCCGAGGCTTGCCAGCGACAGGTTTTCGGCAATCGACAGGCATTGGACCAGTCCTTCCCGCTGCCGATCCTCGGGGATCAGCGCAATACCATGCGCAATGCGCCCGGTCGGGTCGCGGGCAAGCAGTTCCTTGCCATCAATGTAGATGCGGCCCTGCGAGTGACCGTGGCGGCCGATAATGCATTCGAACAATTCGCTTCGTCCGGCCCCCATCAGGCCGTAGATCCCGAGGATCTCTCCCTTGCGCACAGAGAGCGAGACATGATCGACCGCGAGCCCGCCACTGGCGCGGGCCAGGCTGATGTCTTCCAGGCGGATGACCTCGTCCCCAAGCGTATGGCTGACATCCTTGGCGAAATCCTTGGCGTCCGAACCGATCATCGAACGCACGATCCAGGCGGTATCAACGTCCTTGACCAAGGCATTACCGGTGATCTGCCCGTCCTTGAGGACGGTGATGTAGTCGCCGATGCGCATCAGCTCTTCCAGCCGGTGCGAGATATAGACGATGGCAACCCCTTGCGCCTTGAGTTCCGCAATGACGCGAAAGAGAACATCCACTTCGGCAGCGCTTAGCGCCGAAGTGGGCTCGTCGAGAATGAGGATGCGGGTGTCGAGCGAGACGGCACGGGCAATTTCCACCAGCTGCTGCTGGCCGATCGGCAAGTCTTCCACCAGCGTATCGGCGGATATGCCCGCCTCCAGCCGCTCGAGAAACGCATTGGCTTTCGTCACCTGTGCCTTGTGGTCGATACCGAAAAGACCACGCGTCAACTCGCGCGTGGCAAAGATATTTTCGGCAACAGTCAGGTTACCGAACAGGTTCAGCTCCTGAAACACGATACCGATGCCATGGCGCACCGCATCGGCCGGCGAGGCCAGCTGGATACGCTCACCGTCCATCCAGATTTCGCCGAGCGTCGGACGCTCGACGCCGGCAATGATGCGCATCATGGTGGACTTGCCGGCGCCATTTTCGCCAACAAGCACATTGACCGCACCGCGCCTGAGCTTCAGATCGGCCTTCTTCAGCGCGACGATGCCCGAATAGGCCTTCGTGACATCGCGCAATTCCAGGATGACGTCGTCGTGTCCGGCAGCAGCCATCATCAGCCTCCGACCGTGATCATTGCCGGGACAAATTGCGGCGGCTCGCCGGACGCCGGCTGCGGGAAGGCACCGAGCGCATCCACCGACTTGCCGGCCAGACCATCACGCGGCAGCTTCTCCAGCACGGTCGCGTTCACATAGGTGTTGAACGACTTGCCATACTGGGCCCAGTCGATCTGGTTCCTGAACTCGTTGAAATTCACAAAGCCAAGGCTGTCACGCAAGGCCGTTCCGCGAATGGCCGGACCGATCGCCATCCGCAGATCCGGCTTGCCGTCTCCGTTGACATCGACTTCGACATAGGCGGCGCGGGATTTGGTTTCTGCCGTCACGATCACGCCCTTGACGGTCGCGACATAGGTCCAGGGGGCGGTGCCGCCCTTTTCCTTGTGGCCGAATTTCTTGGCCGCCATGTCGGGATCGGCCGCAATCATCGCGGTCACATCCTCAAATGAGCCAGCGCGCTCCTTCAGATAGGGCAAAACCTTGTTGTCCCATGCTTCCGCAACCATCCGGTCCGGATCAAAGGCATTGGCAGAAACCTGTGCCTCCTGGTCAGCTGTCTTGACGAATTTGCAGCCCGGCATGACCACGCAAAGCGCAGCAAAGACGGCGGCAGCGCGCACCTGCAACATGGATTATCCCCGTTGAACGACCCGGAAGGCGCGGGACCACTGATGGCCCCGCCCCCTTACCATCGAGGCTCACTGGCTGAGCGCAAAGGTCTCAAGCTTGCCGGCATTGGCAGCGGTGATGAGGATGCAATCCATCAGGAGCTTTTCCTCAGCAGGCGCCTTGCCGGTGGTGATGAACTCATGCGCCTGCTGGACGGCAAGCTGAGCCTGCGCATAGGCCGGCTGCATCACGGTTGCCTTGATGCCACCCGAGAGGATGGAATCGCGGACATCGTTCGACCCATCGAAGCCGACCACGATGACATCCTTGCGCCCGGCAGCCTGCAGGGCGGCAATCGCACCCATGGCCATGGTGTCATTGCCGGCTATCACGCCCTGGATGTCGGGGTTTGCCTGAAGGATGGTCTCCATCTTGGAGTAACCTTCGGTCTGGCTCCAGTTCGCCGATTGCTGCGAGACCATCTTCATCTCCGGATAATCGTCAATGACGTCATGGTAGCCCTTGGAACGAATGCCGGCATTGAGATCGGCTTCACGACCGAGAAGCTCGACGTAATTGCCTTTCTCGCCCATCAGACGGACGAATTCTTCCGCGCCGAGCTGGGCACCCTGGTAGTTGTTGGAGACGATCTGCGACACGGCGACACCGGTCGCATTGATCTCGCGGTCGATCAGGAACGACGGCACGCCCGCGTCCTTCGCCTTCTGCACGGCGGCGATGGAGACTTCAGAGCCTGCATTGTCGAGGATGATGGCCTTGGCACCGCGACCGATGGCGGTGTCGATCAGCTGCGATTGCTTGTTGCCGTCATCATCATGCACCAGAACCAGGGTCTCGTAGCCCAGTTCCTTGGCCTTTGCTTCCGCACCAACCGCTTCCGCCTTGAAGAAGGGATTGTCATGCGATGGCGTGATGATGGCAATGAGATCGGCGGCAAAGGCCGGCATTGCGGTCGTTGCCGCAAGTGCCGCACCGAAGGCAACCAGAGTAAGCCTGCGTGTGAGTTTCATGTTGTCCTCCCAATGAAACGTTACCTCGCTCCCCGCGAGGTCATGCACCGACCGGGAAGGCTATCTCCCCGTCCGGAAATCGAAATCAGGTGATGCGCCTAATGCTGTCGGCAATCTCCTGCGGCTCGAAAACCGCCTTCCAGTCGTCACGCATCAGGGCTGGAATGCCGAATTCGATGGCCTTGTTGCAGGCATCGGAAAACACGCCCGGCGTTTCCTCGAAAATCACCGCACCCAGCACGTTCATGTGGCCCAGCAGAAAATCGCGCGCCGCCTCCTTTGGCACGCCGCGGGCGACACATTCGTCCATTGCCTGGCGCATCACCACCAGCAGCGAGGCACAAACGGTTTCGGACAGTCCTGGCTCCAGAAGCGCCATCTGCTCGACGGTGACCCTGTGCGAGCGCATCACCGGCGCCCAGATCACCTTGGCGATCTCTTCGCCCAACGCATAGGCCTCCTCCGGCCCCTGCATCAGCGCAGACACGATATGCTGCTTGGCAAACAGACCGCCGAAATGGTCCTTCTTGGCCTGCATGTCCGTTTCGTCGTTGAAGATCGGCGGGTGGCATGGATGGGTGACGAAATAGGTCAGATCCGGACGCTCCGGCAGATGTCCGGCAAACGGTGCTGCCGCATCGAGCGCCATCACCATCATGCCAGGCAACAGCCGGTCGGAGATCGAAGTCGCAACCTTGCCGATCGCCGTGTCCGGCACGGCGAGAATGACGACATCGGCGCCCGAGAGCGCAACATCGGAGGGCACGCAATCAAGCCCGAGATCGGTCTTCAGGCGCGCCTTGCCCGGCTCGCTCACCTCGACATGTCGCACATCAAACCGCGACCCCTTGAGGTTCTTGGCAAGCCGGTAGCCCATTTTGCCCCCAGCCCCGAACAAGGCAATTGCAGTCATCAGTCATCCTCCTCAGCAATGCGGCAGAGGTCCTCCGCCGGCTTGCAATTCAATCAAGCAGGCTCATTCTTTCCAACTGGTATCACAAGTCAATAGGTACATCAGAAAATAAGCTGACAACGACAAGCGGCCGTAATCCTCCGGCCTCGCTCTCGGAAATGGAAAAGCCCTGTTGTGAAAGAATGTATCTGGCCGAACAGCCGGGCGGCCCGCTGCTGCCGCGGCTTGGCGGCAACAGCGCCAATCCTCTGAAACCTGCGGCTTCCAAAAGTGGCATCCAGACAGACCCGCAAGTTTCCATGTGGCAGATCGTCCCTAACGGACTGCCTGACTGTCAGCTGTCGAGGCCAATCACCTTTTCCAGCCGCTCCCAGGTGTCATCCATCACATAGGCGGCGATGAAGGGCAGGTTGATGTGGCCGTAGACCGGCGACAGCTGCCATTCGGCCTCCTCTTCGTCGACGCCAGCCACCTGCTGGAGAAAGATGACGGAGGCCAGCCCTGTACGATCGGCGCCGGACATACAATGCACCAGAATTGGCTGCTCTGCCGTCTTCAGGAGGGTCAGCAACTCCTGTGTGCGCTCTGGTGTCAGGTCGCGGCGCGCAGACATGCCGAAGTTGACATGAGTAGCACCATGCGCCTGCGTCGCACGGATTTCGTCGTCGTACCAGGATTTGCCGGGATTTTCACCACGCAGATTGATCACCGTCTTGATCTTGTAGCGGTCGATCTCCGCTCCCAGCCGATCGCCCGAGAGCTGGGCCGAGCGATAGAGTTGCCCAGGCAGGACCTCATGGAAGTTTCCAGACAGGATGAGGATTCCGACATAGGCGCCGAACAGGGCCGCCAGCCCGGCGATCGACAACCCGATGCGCAGAGACAACATGCGCAAGCGACCGGTCGATCGCGTCGCTTCGCGCGCAGATGCATTGAGGTGTTCAGTTCCGTTCATGGCAGGTCCCTGGCCCCGGAAGGCTGTCCGATGTGGTGTGGATGACTCGTGATTGGGACCTTTCCATGACCGATGGCCCCGACCGAAATCCAGGCACGAAAAGCAAGCGGCAACACGTCACCAGACAAACCCCGGCGGAAGGCTGGTACGCCGCGCATGCCGTCGGCTCACTCTCCACCGCTGTACTGCAGCGGCCATTCGGACGGCTCGCTCTGCACACCATCGCAATTGACCTTCTCGCGATACTCCATCAGCTGGAATTCGAAAGTTTCGCCGGGCGCATCCATGAGGCGGAAGACCTGATAGGTGCCGCAATCCCCCTCGCCGCGCCCGAGTGAGGTCGAGATGAAGACACCCCTCTCGGCAAAGACTTCCGGGTTCATCATCTGGGCATTGTTCTCGCCCTCCAGAGCCGGCGGATTGGGCAGGCTCAGCATGGTTGCCCAGTCGGCAGGCGGGTTCTGGGTGATCGCGAAGATGCTGGTGCCCTGATAGGCGCCGAGGAAGCAGGGGACTTCCCAGAGAATGAAGTTGTCATTCACGGCATAACGCTGGCCGGGATAGGCAAGCGTCTCCGGCTCGCTGCACTGGTCGGGCGCATAGGTTGCGATCTCGCGGCGAACGGCATCCGGCACGTCGCTTGTGGATGCCAGCAGGACCGGCGGGGTGAGCGGCAGACCGACTGGCCCTGTATAGGGCGACGGCCCGCCGGCGGCGGCACCCTCGTCGGAAACCGGTTCGGAAGGGGCCGCAGCCGTCTCGGTAGCCGGGCTGCCGGGGCAGCCGATCACCCCCTTCGCACCGGCGATGAAGGGCGGAAGATCGGGCCGCACCACGGTCACCGTCGCCTTGCTGATCGTCTGCAGCGAGCCGGTGACGACGGCCTCCTCGATCCGCACAAGCACATGCGTCTCATGGTCCACACTGGAATAGAGCCGGTAGCCAAGCCGCGAGGGCGGGTCGAAATCGCCGCGTGCACTTTCATTGAGCGCGATCTTTTCTTTGCCGATTTCGACGACTGCCTGCAGCTGCACGCCATCCTTGTCGTAGGGCATGTAGATCAGATAGGCATATTTATCGGTCTCGGGATCCTTGTTGCTCTGCCAGAAGGCGAGATGGCAGGTGCTCAAACCGCCTTCGATCTCGTGTTTTCCAAAAAGCTTCAGATCGATGGACGGTTCCTCCGCTAAAACGGAAGAAGCGGCGGTCGCAAGAAGCGAAAACGCCAGGCACGGCAAGACAAGAAATTTCATGATCCCCCCGGATCCCGGATCACCCGTCTGGCCCCAGCGGCACGGCGATCCACGAGGACGAGGCTAGCGGGCGGGCCTGATTTGCACAAGCAGCCTGAGCGCGTGTCGGCTTCAGAGCAGGCCGAGTTCCGCGAGTTCCCGCTTCAGATCGTCAGGCATGTCCTCGATATTGGCGCCGGATTCTGCGAGGTCGCGCGGGGCCACATCCGCATCCAGATAGCGCCAGCCCTGGAACGGACGGCGCGGCGCCGGTGCCACCTCGATGACCTCGGGTCCGAGGATCAGCTCACAGCGCGTGATGCCGTCGCCGCCGGTGAAGGTCTTGATATCAAGCAGCTTCTGACGCGCCGAAAGCTGGCCCTTGATGATCCAGTAGAGCGAACCGCCGTCGAGCAGCTCCTCCATACGCTTCGGCACCATGCGGGTGACATGCGAGGAATGCGGCTCCAGGCCCGCCGCCACTGCAACGAGACAGCGTTCGGCGACCCAGTCGCGCAGATCGTCGATGGAGTCGGCTCCGACGCAGAGCTTGAGGAGATGCAGTGCCATGACATCCGAGATAGACGGTCCCAGCCTAGGGTCAAGAGCTGGGGTGGCTCAGGTGGCGGGTGCTCAACAGTTTCGGTGTTTTTCTGGACGCGTCGTCATCCCCGGGTTTGATGTAAAGCCCGAGGATGACGGCAAAGACGTTCCGGGACAGGGATACTCCCCTGCCCGTATCAACATTCGACAACGTTGACGGCCAACCCGCCGAGCGAGGTTTCCTTGTATTTCTCGCTCATGTCATTGCCGGTCTGGCGCATCGTCTCGATACAGGCATCCAGCGGCACGAAATGCACGCCGTCACCCTTCAATGCCAGTGACGCGGCGGTGACGGCCTTGACGGCGCCGAGCGCGTTCCGCTCGATGCAGGGTACCTGGACAAGACCGGCGACCGGGTCGCAGGTCATGCCGAGATGGTGTTCAAGCGCGATTTCGGCAGCATTTTCAATCTGCTCCGGCGTGCCGCCCATGACGGCGGCAAGGCCGGCGGCGGCCATGGCAGAGGCCGAGCCGACTTCGCCCTGACAGCCGACTTCCGCCCCCGAAATCGAGGCATTGTGCTTGATGATGCCGCCGATCGCGGCAGCCGTCAGCATGTAGTCGCGGATACCCTCCTGGTCGGCGTCCGGATGGAAATGCAGATAGTAGCGGATGGTCGCCGGCACGACGCCGGCCGCCCCATTGGTCGGCGAGGTCACGACGCGGCCGCCGGCAGCGTTTTCCTCGTTGACCGCCATGGCATAGACGGAGAGCCAGTCATTGGCGAGAACGGGATTGAGGCGGTTCGAGCGCCATTCTTCCTGCAGCTTGTCGTGGATCGATTTGGCCCGGCGACGAACCTTCAACCCACCCGGCAACTGACCATCCTGGCGCAGGCCACGGTCGATGCAGCTGGACATGGCATCCCAGATGCGGTCGAGGCCGGCATCGAGCTCTTCACGGGAACGAACGACCTCCTCGTTGGCCCGCTTCATCTGGGCGATCGAAAGACCTGATGAAGCCGCCATGGCCAGCATTTCCTTCGCCGATGAGAAGGGATAGGGCACCTTTTGCGACGACGCCTGCTTCTTCTGCTTCTGCATGGCGAGCAATTCGGTATCCGTCACGACAAAGCCGCCACCGATCGAATAGTAGATCTGGGTGAGCAGCACCCGCCCGTCCTTGTCGAGCGCCGAAAGCCGCATGCCATTGGCATGGCCCGACAATGGCGTCTTCTTGTCGTAGACGAGGTCGTCCTTGGGCTGGAAATGATAGGCCGCATGCCCGGGCGGCGTCACCCGGCCTGATCGTTCGACCTCGGCGATGATGTCCTCCATCCGGTCGGGATCGATGCTGTCGGGCGCCTCGCCCATCAACCCGATGATGACGGCATTGCCGGTGCCGTGACCAATGCCGGTATAGGCCAGCGAACCATGCAGACTGGCCTTCAGTGCCGCCACATGCGCGCCTGCCGGACGCGGCCACTGGTCGGAGAGGATGAGATCGAGAAACCGATTGGCCGCCGTCATCGGACCCATGGTGTGGGAACTCGAGGGGCCGACACCGATCTTGAACACGTCGAAAACCGAAAGAAACATGAGGCTCCTCGCATGCGGGATAAGAAAGCGCAAAGGCTAGAGCATCGCCTAACACGAATGCGCCTTGCAATCGACATCGGCTTTCATGGCCGCGACATGGCAGAGATGGTGATTTACCCCTGAAACGCAAACAGCGCGGTCGAAACGACCGCGCTGCCTGTTCAATCGCCTGTGGCGGATGTCAGATCGTGCCGAAAAGGTAGGCCAGGCACATAACGCCGGCAAAACCCATCAAGGCACGGAATGTGACACCCCAGCACGACTTCTGGAAACTGCCTTCCATGAAAACTCCGTGTGAGAACACATTCACAGGAAAGCCGTCCCCCGACCGCTTTCTGGAGATCCATCTATTAAAATCAGCGGGCTTTCGCAACTGCAAAAATGGCAAAAGGAAGGCGTCAAACGCGAGGCAGGCATGCGCCGGGCGCATGGATGAGTGAAATTTCAATGAGATAGCGCAGCATTTCATTAACCCCACGACCTGACATCCCGCCCCATTTCGGGCCAAAATCTTTCAAGTGGTTAATTCCCGTTGTGGAGAAGCCCGCAGGCGGGATAATGCCGCACGCGATCAGGCACTGGGGATTCGCCGCAATGACCATCATCGACTACAGCGCCATGGTGCTTTTTGTGCTGCTCTGGCTCGCCTATGCCCGGATCACCGGAGACCAGCAGATCCTGTCGCGCACCAGCCTCACCAAGGCCATGGCCGAGCGACGGCGCGAATGGATCCTGAACTCGATGAACCGCGATTTGAAGATGATCGATACACAGATCATGGGCGGACTGCAGAACGGCACGGCCTTCTTCGCCTCGACGACGATCTTCGCCATCGGCGGCTGCTTTGCCCTGCTCGGCGCGACCGAACAGGTCGACGCGATCCTCAAGGACATCCCGTTCATCGTCCAGGGCGGCCGCGCGACGTTCGAGCTCAAGGTCTGCGGCCTGATCGCACTCTTTGCCTATTCCTTCTTCAAGTTCGGCTGGTCCTATCGCCTGTTCAACTACTGCACCATCCTGTTCGGCACGATTCCGATGGCGGAGGAGGCCAAGCAGGATCCCAAACGCGCCATGGAGGCCGCAGAACGCACGATTCGGATGAACATCATCGCCGCCAGCCACTTCAACATGGGCCTGCGCGCGATCTTCTACTCGATCGGCTATCTCGGCTGGTTTGTCAGCCCCTGGGTTTTCATGCTGGCCACGATCCTCGTGTTCATCGTCCTGCTGCGCCGCCAGTTTTTCTCGGAGGCCCGCCTTGCTCTGCTGACGAACCGCGGTAACTGAAACCAGGCACGCGCGTTCGGAGCCATGAATTTGCCGTCTTTGGGCACGACCGGCGAAACGGTGCGACGGGTATCAGGCAACCCGTGCCGAATCGAGACCTGAAGGAAGACTGCGTGGCAGACAACTCCGCCCCCCGATCCATATCCGGCCGTCCCCGCCTGCCCTCGCTCGATGCCCTGCGCGGACTCGCCCTGATGGCCATGGCCACCTATCATTTCAGCTGGGACCTGGAATTCTTTGGCTATCTGGCACCCGGCACCTCAACGGAGGGGTTCCTGCGGCTCTACGCCCGCATGATCGCCTCGAGCTTCCTCTTCCTGGCTGGCTTCAGCCTCGTGCTGGCCCATAACCCGGAACTCCGTATCCGCCCCTTCCTGCGCCGCCTCGGCACGATCCTGATCGCTGCCGCAGCAATTTCGGCCGCCACCTACTGGTTTACGCCCGATAGCTGGATCTTCTTCGGCATCCTGCACGCGATCGCCCTTTCGAGCGTTGTCGGCATGCTCTTCGTCAAGCTGCCGCCACTCCTGACGCTGCTTCTGGCCTGCGTCGCCATAGCCCTGCCAGAGCTGCTGCGGTCACCCGTCTTCGATACGCCTTATCTGTGGTTCCTAGGCCTGTCCGAGACCCTGCCGCGCTCAAACGACTACGTCCCCCTCCTGCCGTGGATCGGCGCCCTGCTGGCGGGCATCGCCCTTGCCCGTTTCATGGTCGACAGCAACAGACTTGCCCTGCTGGAAAGACTGCCTGCCGGACCCGCATGGCTGCGCTGGGGTGGGCGGCATTCGCTGACGGTCTACCTTCTGCATCAGCCGGTCCTCATCGCCGGTCTCTATCTGGTGAGCCTCGTGGTGCCGCCACCGGCCATCGATCCCGTCGCCGGCTATGTCGGCAGTTGCAAGGCGAGCTGCGTGGAACAGGGCAACGAGATCGCACTCTGCCAGCGCTTCTGCGCCTGCACGCTCGAGCGCCTGCAATCGGAAGGCCTGCTCGCGCCTCTCCAGTCTGGCGCAATCCTGGCCGATCAGGATCAGCGGATCCAGACGCTGGCCGAAGAGTGCACGTTGAGGAGTCAGTCAGCGCCGTAAGGGGGAGTTCGTCATGAATGCCTACCGTGCGAAGCCACTGAGATATCCCTGGCCACCGATGCTCTATCTGACAGGCATCGTCGCCGCCATGCTGGCCGGGCGGATCGCCGCGCTTGCGCCGATCCCCTCGCCGCATCCCATGATGATGCCTGCAGCCGGGCTGGCAATCGGCCTCATTGCAGTCACGCTCGACATCTGGGCGGTCCGGACGCTTATGGAGCGCCAGACGCCGGTCATTGACAGCGCCTGCGCCCGCCATCTGGTGACCTGCGGCCCCTTCCGATTCAGCCGCAATCCAATCTATCTCGCCTATACGCTGTTCACCGTGGCCCTCGGCCTGATCTCCGGCAACAGCTGGTTCTTCCTCGCAGCGCTAATTTCGGTTACGGCAACGCGACTGGTTGCCATTCCCAGCGAGGAGCGCCATCTGGAGGCACGTTTCGGATTCGATTACGAGCGCTATTGCAAGCGCACCCGGCGCTGGATCTGATCCGCACGGCAACGACCGCAGGAAACGACAGCCGGGCAAATCAGGTGCCGACGCCGATTTCCACCAGGCGGGTGAGACAGGCCTCTTCGGCCTGGTCAAGCTCAGACAGGGTCTCGTCGATGTCGCGGCGCTTCTGGCGAAGCTCGTCGCGCTTTTCGTCGATTTTCTTCATCATCAGCTTGAGCTGCCCGATTTCACCCGGGGGCTCCTTGTAGACATGAACGATTTCACGGATTTCAGCGATCGTGAAGCCGATGCGCCGACCGCGCAGGATTTCCTGCAGAAACCGACGGTCAGCGGCACGGTAGAGGCGCGTCCGACCGCGACGTTCCGGGTGCAGCAGGCCCTCATCCTCGTAGAAACGCAGGGTGCGCGTCGAAACACCGAATTCACGCGTGAGCTCTGTTATGCTATAGTATTTCTTCACGGTCATCCGATCCTGTATCGGCGACCATCATATTGACTTTTACGTACAAGTCAATTTTTTGCCCCGCCATTTGCCTAAAACGGGCCCCTTGAGGGCGCGCGGGCTGTGCCTTGCATCACATGAACCACCAGGTGGCAAGGCCGAGAAAGGCAAAGAAGCCGGTGATGTCGGTGACCGTGGTGACGAAGACCGCGGAGGCGACGGCAGGGTCCGCGCCGAATCGGTCGAGCGCGAGCGGAATGAGGATGCCGGCGATCGCAGCGGCCATCATGTTGATCAGCATCGCAGTCGCGATGATGCCGCCGATATTGACATCCTGAAACCAGAAGCCGGCCACGGCCCCGATCAGAAGACCGAAGATCACCCCGTTCAGGAGCCCGACGCCTGCCTCGCGGCGCACGACGCGAAAGGCGTTGTGAATATCGAGATTGCGGGTGGCAAGCGCCCGCACCGTCACCGTCATTGTCTGCGATCCGGCATTGCCGCCCATGCCGGCCACGATCGGCATCAGCACGGCGAGCGCCACGATCTGCTCGATCGTCGCCTCGAACAACGAGATGACAGACGCCGCCATGAAGGCGGTCACGAGATTGACCGCAAGCCACGGCACGCGCGAGCGGGAGGTTTCGGCAATGCTGTCGGAGAGCTCTTCATCACCGACGCCGCCGAGGCGCAGAAGATCCTCCTCCGCTTCTTCCTGGATGACGTCAACCA
Source organism: Rhizobium sp. Q54 (assembly GCA_943372805.1). Lineage (GTDB taxonomy): Bacteria > Pseudomonadota > Alphaproteobacteria > Rhizobiales > Rhizobiaceae > Allorhizobium. Next base: position 10,711 of record CALSAF010000011.1, on the reverse strand, counting down.
CGTCGTCGATGGTGAGCACCCCGACGAGGCGCTCATTCTCGTCGACGACGGCGGCCGACAGAAGGTCGTATTGCTCGAAGAGCTGGGCCGCCTCTTCCTGGTCCATCTCGGCCGGGATCGGGTGGTTCGTCTCGTGCATGATCGTCTCGATCTTCACCTGGCGCTTGGTGCGCAGGATCCGATCGAGATTGACGGCACCAAGCAGCTTGAAGGTCGGGTCGATGACGAAGATCTGGGTAAAGCTCTCCGGCAGGTCTTCCTCGTCGCGCATGTAGTCGATCGTCTGGCCGACCGTCCAGAACGGCGGCACCGCGACGAATTCCGTCTGCATGCGCCGACCGGCCGAGCTCTCCGGATAGTCGAGCGCCCGGCGCAGACGCACCCGCTCGGTAAACGGCAGCTGCGCGAGGATCTCCTCCCGGTCCTCGTCGTCGAGGTCTTCGAGAATGTAGACGGCGTCATCCGAATCGAGATCGCCGATCGCCGCTGCAATCTGTTCGTTCGGCATCTGATCGACGATCTGCATGCGGATCGCTTCGTCGACCTCAGTCAGCGCCGTCATGTCGAAGTCGTCGCCGAGCAGGCGGATCATCGCCAGGCGCTGGTCAGGCTGGATCGCCTCGATCAGGTCGCCAAGTTCCGATTCGTGCAGTCTGGCAACGTTCTGGCGCAGGAAGAGCACATCCCGGTCGGCGATTGCCGCGCCGACCAGGGTCAGGAAGTCGTGCCGGACCGAGCCTTCGTCGTCATAGATGTCGTCATGCGTCTCGTCGGCCGCCGGACGGTCGAGAATATCGTCGTCGTTCTCTGTCATCCCAACCTCGCCCGTTGCGGCACCATGCCTCGACGCCCCGGAGAATGGCTGCAAAACCCCTCAAGTCAACAAGCAGATAGCGGAAAAACCTCCCCACCTGTGCAAAGCCTGCCGCTTCCTGCTAGCGTGACCATAACGCTGTCGCCCTTTCTCCCACCCCACCGATGAAGAGACATTTTTGTGAGCCGCCTGACCATCTGCCGCTACCCCGATACCGCTCTCAAGACACCGGCCGAACCCGTCACGGATTTCGGGCCGGCGCTGAAGACACTTGCCGATGACCTCTACGAGACGATGAAGGCGGCACCCGGCGTCGGCATCACTGCACCGCATTGCGGTATCAGCAAGCGGCTAACGGTAATCGACCTTCCGGACCTGGGCGGGCGGCGCGACTATGTCAATCCGGAACTCCTCTGGGCGTCCGAAGAAACGATCACCCACACGGAAGGCAGCGTCTCCATGCCCGGCATGACCGAGGAGGTGACGCGGCCGAAGGCTGTCAGGCTGCGCTATCGCATGATCGACGGGACCATGGTCGAAGAGGATCTCGAAGACTTCCCGGCGATCTGCATCCAGCACGAGATCGACCAGCTGGACGGCATCTTCTGGATTCAGAGGCTATCGCGGCTCAAGCGCGAGCGCTTGCTGAAGAAATGGGAAAAGCTGACGCGCTGAGGGCAACGGGCGATCGCGCTGAACAAGGCGCCGCACCGGGTGTTGCTCGGCTTACACGAGGACGAAGGCGTAAGCGAGGCGAAGAACGTCATCACCACACCTGGCGTCGACAGCCACATTCCTGACGATGGGTATTAGTCTGCCCTATCCGGCGGCGCCCTGGCGAACAGTCCAGGCCAGAGCGCCGAGAGCCACCCCGATGGCGATAAGATTGATACCCAAGATCAAGCCGATCAGCCAGAGCGCGGCGAGCGGCATGGCCGCAAGCAGAACCAGCGAAAGCACAATCGACAAAAGGCCGCTCGCCAGCGTCCAGGCCCAGGTTGGCAGAGGACGGATCGTCATCGCAAAGACGACCTTGGAAATGCCCTCGATCATCAGGAAGATCACCATCAGCAGCGACAGAAGCAGAAGGCCTTCGCCGAGATTGCGCAGCAGCAGGATACCCAGCAGCACCGCAAGCACGGCGGAAGTGAACTGCAGCCAGAAATTGGGCGCGTGGCGCGTACTGATCAGTCCAAGGCACTGGATCAGGCCTGTCAGCACCATCAGCCAGCCGAAGGTGACTACCGCCGCGGCGGACGAGACCACCGGAAACAGCGCCGCGAAGATGCCAGTCAACACCAGCAGTGCCGCCTCCACGAGATGGAACGTCGCATGCTTGCGCACGGACTGACGCACCGCTTCACGATAGACCTGGGCTGCAGCATCGAGTGAGATGGTCATGGACCGCTCCTTTTCGCCTGGCATCAGCCAGACAGACACCAGACAAGGATGGCCGGCGGCGCATCATTGGCATTCCACCGATGATACGCCGCATTGAACGGTCGGTTCAATAGGCCGTCCAGCCCCCGTCGGTCGCGTAGATGCCGCCGGTAAAGTTGGACGCCTCGTCCGACAGCAGGAACAACATCATGCTCACCTGCTCGCCCACCGTCGCCGGACGATGCTTCTTGTCGGTATAGGCGAGGATGCTGTCGATCTTGATACGCCCCATGGTCGGTCCGGTCGCGGCCTGCGACGCGAGCGCCACCAGTTCGCCGGCACGCGCCACCATCGGCGTATCGGTCGCCGCCATGTTGACCGAATTCACACGAATGCCGTAGGGCGCGTAGTCGATGGCCGCATTGCGGGTCAACCCGGTGACGGCATGTTTGCTCGCCACATAGGCCGGATTACCGGAAAGCCCCGTCATGCCGGCGATAGAGCCCACATTGACGATCGCTCCGCCGGCGCTCTGCTTGACCAGCTGCTTCAACTGCGCCCGCATGCTGTAGAACACACCCGTCACGTTCGTCTTGAAGACATTGTTCCAATAGAGGTCGCCGGCCTCGTGAATCGGCGCGAAGATCAGGTCGCGCTGCTTCTCGTAATTGATCGGATCACCCGAATAGACGCCGTCCATAACCCCGGCATTGTTCAGAGCCCCGTCGAGCTTGCCAAACTGCGATACGGCCTGGGCAACGGCCTGTTCCGAGACGTCGGGGTCGCCAACGTCACCGAACACGAATACGCTCTTGCCGCCACCGGCCAGAATCGAATTGTGCGTCGCCTCTCCGAGATCCTTGATCCAGTCGACGCCGACGACATTGGCGCCTTCGCGCGCAAGCCGGATCGCTGCTGCCTGGCCCATGCCGCGCGCCGAGCCGGTCACGATAAAGGTTCGACCCGCGAAGCGGTTGGAAATGAAGAAATCTTCAGGCGTGGGCGTAATGCCGACAACGGCATTCCCGTCGGCTCGGCCGCCACCCATCTGCGCACTGGCCGTATTTCCGGCAACGCCGTCCATCACGGCACTCGCAGCGACCGCGCCGGCCGCAAGCGACACGCCCTTCAACAAATCACGTCTGTCCATTCCGGTATCCTCCTCAGTGAGTGGTCAAATCAGAATGCCACGCGCAGAAACGCCATCGCACTCCACCAGGTATCGGCATCACCCGAGGTGGCCTCCTTGACCGCATCGCCGGGAAAAGTAGCCGCGATATGGCCCTGCAGCATCACCTTGGGGGAAATGAACCACTTGGCCGTCAGGTTGGCTTCGTAGCCGAGTTCTCTCGAACCGAGGAATGACAGAGCCGGGTTGCCACCCAGATTCGTGGCGCTGTCAGCCGTGAAAATCCAGAACTGCGGAACCAGCTCGACCATGGGGCTGGGTCGCAAACGCAATTGCAGACGGTGTGCGACCAGGTTGCTGTCCTGGAACACCTTGAAATGGTTGATCCCCTGCACCCACTGCTCGCCGTTGCCGCCGGAGAGCAGCGGATCCCAGCGTTCGAACCGGGCGGTGTCGGGATCGTCGCCCGAAAACTGAGCGTAGCGGTAGCTTACCACCGGCTGCCACGCGAGTTCGGAGAACTGGTAGCCGACTTCGGCCGCCAGCGCTGTCGCGTGCATGTCGAAATTGTCGTTTCGCTGCAGGGCAAATTCCGCATTGCCGAAGAAGTCGCCATTCGGCTGATCCCAACGGATCCGCGCGTTGAATACCTCAAGCCCTTCACGTCCCAGAGTGGCCGTTGCCGGATCGGGCGCTGTCAGCGCAAAATAGGAATAGTCGGACTCGAGTACCCGGATATAGCTCCCGCCAAGCTTGAATCCGGCGCCGACCGGCGTCTCGACGTTCAAACCCACCATGCGCGTCCGGGAATCGACCACCGGAAGCTCGTCTGGGTCGAGATAGAACAGTTCGACAAGGCTGTTGTTGTAGCGCAACTGGCCGAGCACCAGCATGTCGGCGGCCCAACGCGGGTTGGACTGCAAGGCAGCACGCTCGTCACCGTTGGAGGCCGAATTACCGATGATCATGCTGTCCGCAATGGCATAGCGCTTGCGCCCGACGGAGGCGTTCCAGACCAGACGGTCGCCCGAGTCATAGGTTTCACCACCGACCAGACCGACATAGGCGTCTTCGACACCGAAATAGGCGCGGCTTTCGTCCGTGAACAACTCGGTGCCCGCCGACCCGCTCACGATGCCACTCAGGCCACCATAGGCATAGATGTCGTCGCTCAGAGGCGTCAACCCGTAGAGCCCCGTGTGGATGAAGCCTTCGCCCCAGCCGCTTGCGCCGCTTCCGGCTGTATCACCCGACGCCAGGGGGTTGCCGTCAAGGAACAGGTCAGGGCGTCCATACCAGGCGTCGACATTGCCATAGAGCATCGACAGGGTCTCGAGCTTGCCGACTATGATGGTGCCTTCGCTGTCGTAGAGGATCGGCAGATCCTTGGTGTCACCGCTGACCAGATACCCTCGATCCGTGCGCAGGATCTTGTCGCTGAGCGTCGCATTGATCGTGAGGGCCACTCCACCCGAACGCCCGGAACCGACCTCGAGTTCAGCCGACGCCACCGGCGCCTGACGGCTGGCCCTGGCAATCGCGATCTCCAATTCGGCACGATTGAAGGTTGCACCCGGAAACAGGCCGATGTTGCGCCGGATCAGATCGATGACCCGGTCGTTAGCGGCCGCATCGGTAGAGGGATTGGCGAGAACGACATCAATGCTCTCTATAAGTCGTCCCTCGTCAGACGAAGGTGTCTGTGCGTACGCACCCGGTGATGAAATTGCCAGGATCAAGACAATCGGCGCCAACAGCTTCGACCGGCAAGCCATTCCGGCGAACACTGAACGCTGGAAGGCTCCAGAAAATGATCCGAAGGAATGGCCAAGTACCTGAAGCCAAACGCCCATAAACACTCCCACCGATCACTCACCCACAGTTGAAAACTAGTAACACTCCTTACTTTAGCAACAACAACAAATTATAGGCGAAAAATGATATTCAGCGGACAGCCCTGACCTGGGTAAATTGGTTCTCGCAGGAGCATAACAAAAATCACCAGCCATCCGGGCAACAAAAAACCCGGCACGAAGGCCGGGTTCTTTTTGGTGCGGTCGAGAAGACTCGAACTTCCACGGGTTGCCCCACAGCGACCTCAACGCTGCGCGTCTACCAATTCCGCCACGACCGCATCGTGGTAGGTGCCGAATTGCTCCGGCGGGGCTGCATGTAGCAAAAGCATTCCGGGTCCACAAGCCCGCCGTGACAGATTTTTGAAAATTCGTCACGACCCGTGGAAAACCCCTCCGGACGGGGGTGCTCACGGCCCTTGAACTCCCGGGGTTTTCTTGCCAAATACAGGGAAAACAAGGCTTTTCGCCAATCCACAGCCAAAGGCAGATTTCATGCTCCGCACCGATCTCGACCATTCCATGCATGCCCGCGAGGGCTCGAACCCGGTGCGCTGGCGAGTCTCTGACGGGCTCGTCGGCTATGAGAATGCGGTCGCAGAAATGGAGCGCCAGGTAGCGCTGATCGCCGACGGAAAGGCCGATGAACTGGTCTGGCTGGTCGAGCACCCTCCCCTTTATACGGCCGGCACCAGTGCCGATTCCAAAGACCTCATCGAACCGGATCGTTTCCCGGTCTTTGCCACCGGTCGCGGGGGCGAATACACCTATCACGGGCCCGGTCAGCGGGTGGCCTATGTCATGCTCGACCTCAAGCGCCGTCGCCAGGATGTCCGCGCCTATGTGGCAGCACTCGAAGAAGTGGTGATCCGGACACTCGACAGCATGAATATCAGGGGCGAGCGTCGCGAGGACCGCGTCGGCGTTTGGGTCCGCCGTCCCGAAAAACCACGCCTGCCGGATGGCGGAATGAGCGAAGACAAGATCGCAGCACTCGGCATTCGCCTGCGCCGCTGGGTAAGCTTCCACGGCCTGTCGATCAATGTCGAACCGGATCTCACCCATTTCACCGGCATCGTACCCTGCGGGATACAGGCCTATGGTGTAACAAGCCTGGTCGACCTTGGTCTGCCGGTGATGATGGCAGACGTCGACATGCGGCTGCGCGAAGCCTTCGAGGAGGTCTTCGGAGCCACGGTCAACGACGACTGACAGCGGTGATATCCGGGCGGGTCAGGCGCGTCCCATCACCGGGCCGTCGAGATCACCAGCCCCACGCTCACCGGCAAGTCGTGCCTCGTAGCTGTCGATCTGATGCGCAATCCTGTCGATGAGACGACCGCATTCGAGATGGGCGGCGGTCAGACGCTGCAGGTCGAGTTTCAGGGCTTCGAGCGGCAGTTCGCCAGCTTCCTGGACCGGGCCGGAACCGAACCCCGTCATCAGCCACACCGGCGAGACACCAAAGATACCGGCGAGATCAATCAGGTTAGATGGCCCCGGCTCCGACCGGTCCGCTTCCCAGGCGAGCAGATGGACCCGCTTGACGCCGATGCGGTTCGCGACATCGGCAAGCGACAGGCCCGAGGCATCGCGTGCCGCCGAAAGGCGCCCCCCCAGCGTGTCGTCACTTGAATCGGTCATGCGGGAAAAGATCTTGCGCGCGGGCATTCGCCACCTCCTGATCGTCCAGATCCGCCGACCATGAGCGCCGGCGGCATTCTCCCCCTGTCCCTTCGCGTAAGAATAGAAGAAACGGGATCAATCCACCCTTCCGTCAACGGCACGGACGGGCGAGAAACCGCCGCCCCCTGCTGCTGCACAGAAGAAAACAAAAGACCTCAAACGCAGAGACCGCCATTTTGTTCCCGGGTTCTTTTGCTTGATCGGATCGGCGCGTCATGCTTGTTGGCAGTCTTCAGCTCACCTGCCCATCCCGAGTCCCAGACAATGCAGAACGCGTCTTACAGTCCCCTTCGCGGCATGGTCCTGATGGCAGGATGCATGCTGGTTCTGCCGCTTATGGACGCGATTGCCAAATACATGGCCATTGTGGAGGGCATGTCACCCGGGCAGATCACTTTCTACCGTTTCTTCTTCCAGCTCGCCTCGGTGCTGCCGATCCTCATCGCCCTCAATGGCATGGCGGCCTTTTCGGCCAAACGTCCCTGGCTGAACCTGTTGCGCGGCGCGATCCACGGGGCGGCAAGCCTGATGTTCTTCATGGCGGTCAAATACATGCCGCTGGCTGACGTCTTCGCCATCTATTTCGTCGAGCCCTTCATCCTGACCGCGATGTCGGCCGTCTTTCTGAAGGAAAAGGTCGGTTGGCGCCGCTGGCTCGCCATTGCCGTCGGCTTCGGCGGAGCGATGATCGTCATTCAGCCGAGCTACGAGGTCTTCGGCCTGACTGCACTCCTCCCGGTCGCCTGCGCCTTCCTCTATGCGCTCTACATGTTCCTCAATCGCGCGATCGGCGAGGCCGATACACCGATGACCATGCAGACCATGGCAGGTATCGGCGGAACCCTGTTCATGGCGGGCGCCCTGTTGCTCGGGACGGCAGCCGGCGACGTCGACTTCAAGGTCTCGCTGCCCACTTCGCTGGCCGGGCTTGGCCTACTGGTGCTGCTCGGCGCTATCTCCGGCTACATACACCTTCTCGTGGTGCGCGCCTTTCGCATGGCTACGCTCTCCGTTCTCGCGCCCTTCCAGTATTTTGAGATCATTGCCGCCGTTGCACTCGGCTACCTTTTGTTCGACGAATTTCCGACGCCATCCAAATGGCTCGGCATCGCGATCATCGTCGGCTCGGGACTGTTCATCCTGTGGCGTGAACAGAAGCGGGTCTCAGGCCTTTCACCGATTGCCGAAGCCGCCTGAGCGAGATCGGAGATCGCTTGTATTTGAGTGATTCAAGCGACGAAATCCTAACGCCTCTCGCCTAGGTTGGGTTCATTCATCCGCACCATCGGGAGAGCCTTCTTGGCGACACATCAGGCCGCAGTGTTTCTGGCCGCCTTCAATCTCGGCCTCCTGTGGCTCCTGATGGCGGCGCCGCTGGGCCGCCGGACGATCCGCGTCAGCCGCATCATCCGCGAGCGCCCCGAAGAGCTTTGGAACATCACCCGCCCGGCCGGTGACCTCACCGCCTGGCATCCGAACGTGATCGCCGTGGAACCGGTGGACGGAAAGCCGGATTTGATCGAGTTTGCCTATCGCCATCCCGACCGCCATGGGCGACCGAGCCGCCGCACCATGATCGTGGATCGCGCCGCCATGACCACGGCGGGCAGCTTCTCCTGCGACCTCAGGGTCGTCGGCGACAGCACGCTCGACCCCTCCTTCTGGGAAGGTTATCGCGAGAGCCGCAAGGTGGAGCGCGTGCCCCTCGGCAGCCGGGTAACCTTCGAGCAGACGGACGACTATCGCGGCCTTGCCTTCTATCTCTTTCGCCGCGTTGCACTGTCGCGAGAGCTGGCCTCGCTCCGCAACCACGTCGAGGAGCGCTCCGCTTCAAACCTTTTTCATTTCGAGCATCCGTTCTGGCAGACGGTCCTGGTGGTCCTTTCGACGCTCATGCTCTGGCCGTTCTTCGGCCTGTCGGCAGGCGGGCTGATGATGTCGGTATTCCTGACCCTGGTCATCCTTTTGCATGAGCTCGGCCACATGGTGGCCTATCGTGCGTTCGGGCATCCAAGTGTCCGGATGATCTTCGTTCCCTTGCTGGGCGGCATCGCCATCGGCGGCCGTCCCTACAACAGCCACTTCGAGGTGGCGACCTGTGCCCTGATGGGTGCGGGCTTTTCCGGATTGCTGGTGCCGATCCTCGTGGCCGCCCACCAGTCGGTCCCGGAAATGCCACATCCGACCGGGACCGACGGGCCGATTCTGGCCTTCCTCGTCATCCTTGGCGCCTTCAACCTTTTGAACCTCTTGCCGACCTATCGTTTCGACGGCGGCCAGGTACTGAGGCAAGTCTTCGAGGGACAGCGCGCACTCGCGATCACCAGCTTCGTGGTTGCCGGCGTGATTGTCTGGACCGGCTGGCGTATCGGTCTCAGCGCCCCCATGCTGATCGCGGGACTGGCCATCTTCATCCTGCTGAGCCTCATCCGCACCCGTGCAGCAAAGCCGCGTGAAGCATTGACGCCGATGAACGCTCCGGAGCGGCTGATGACGGGCTTCGGCTACTACGCCGCGCTTTCCATGCATGCCTATGCGGTAATCTACGCCTGCGATCGATTGTTCACCTGATCCAGGTGGCACCGTAGCCGGCTTGACAGCTGCGCGCGGGCGCGCTCCAAAGACGCATGGACACCAAAAACACGCCCCTTTCCGCCGGTTATCATGACCTCCCGCCAACGATGCTTGCGACCATCGTCACCTGCCTCGAGATGCACGACAAGCCCGCCCGCCGCCCGTCCCCGCCTGCCGAAGGCATGACCGTGGAGCCCTGCTCGTCCCCTTCGATCGAGGCCTATCGGGCACTTTATCGGCGAGTCGGCGAGGATTGGCTCTGGATGTCACGGGTGGTGATGGAGGATGCCAAGCTTATCGCGATCATCCAGGACCCGGCCGTCGAGATCTACACGATGATGCGCGACGGGGAGGCCCTCGGCCTGCTCGAACTCGATTTCCGGGAAGCGGGACAGTGTGAACTTGCCTTTTTCGGACTCGATGCAAGCCTGATCGGCTCCGGCGCAGGCCGCATATTTATGAATGCCGCGATCGACATGGCCTGGGAAAAGCCGATAGACCGGTTCTGGGTCCACACCTGCCACCTCGACCACCCGGCCGCGCTCGCCTTCTACCAGCGCTCGGGTTTCATTCCCTACAAGCGCATGGTGGAGGTTTTCCCCGACCCGCGGCTGACCGGCGAACTGAGACCGGATGCTGGGCCGCATGTTCCAATGATAAAGCCGGAATAGCCATTAAAAATCAGACTTTTGATAAAATCCGACTCACCCCTTGAGCCGGACGCTCAAGCCGTGCGAAAGTCCCGACCAACGATTTGTCAGGGAGAAAAACCATGGATGTCCGCGCCGCTGTCGCCGTGCAGGCTGGAAAGCCGCTCGAGGTCATGACCGTTCAACTCGAAGGCCCGCGCGCCGGCGAAGTGCTGATCGAGGTCAAGGCCACCGGGATCTGTCACACGGATGATTTCACCCTTTCGGGTGCCGATCCGGAAGGCCTGTTTCCGGCGATCCTCGGCCACGAGGGTGCGGGTATCGTCGTTGATGTCGGCCCGGGCGTGACCTCGGTCAAGAAGGGCGACCATGTCATCCCGCTCTACACGCCGGAATGCCGCGAATGCTATTCCTGCACCTCGCGCAAGACCAATCTCTGCACCTCGATTCGATCAACCCAGGGCCAGGGCGTGATGCCGGACGGTACGAGCCGATTCTCGATCGGCAAGGACAAGATCCACCACTATATGGGCTGCTCGACCTTCTCGAACTTCACGGTTCTGCCGGAGATTGCCGTCGCCAAGGTCAACCCCGACGCACCTTTCGACAAGATCTGCTATATCGG